>CANQEC010000060.1 GCA_947594335.1 uncultured Lachnospiraceae bacterium | reverse complement strand
GTGCCGACAGCATTATCTGGAGGAGTGAAAACACTGATCTTGATAAAAAATGAACCGGATAAGATATTTAATGCTTCCACTTGTGGTGATAATTGCGCAAAGTGGATATTAAAAATGGCTGAAAAACAGGACATTACAATCAATTTAAGGCATTTAATGGATTTTGGAAATGATGAATTTACGATTCATATTTTAAACACGGATCAAATTGTGCATAATATGAGGGAATTGATTTTGATTGCAGGATTATATGTATAAATATTGCTAAAACTATTAAATATAAAATAATTCTATATATGGAAGGAAAAATAATATATGAGAGGAGCACACAGAATTATAGTACAAAATAAGCGTATTCGTTATGACTTCATCATTAAAAGAAATATAACAGTAATTCGAGGAGACAGTGCTACAGGAAAAACTGCTTTAGTAGATATGATTCGGGATTATTTTGAAAATGGAAGTGCAAGTGCTGTAGAATTGTTGTGTGATAAACAGTGTGCTGTTTTAGAAGGGCGTACTTGGTCTGGGCAACTCTCTGAAATAAAAGACAGTATTGTTTTTATTGACGAAGGAAATGATTTTATTATGTCAGATCAATTTGCATCAGTTATTCAAAGAACAGATAATTATTATATTATAGTGACGAGAGAAAGTGTTCCTTCTCTTCCTTATAGTGTAGAAGAAATTTATGGAATTCGCAGTTCAGGGAAATATGGTACATTAAAAAGGGTTTATAATGAATTTTATCATCTATATCCTCCTATAGTTAATAAGGACGTGATAGAACCAGAGTTAATTATTACTGAGGATTCAAATTCTGGATATCAGTTTTTTCAAAAAATATGTGAAAACAAGGGGAAGATTACTTGTATCAGCGCAAATGGAAAATCAAATATTTTTGCTTGTGCTGTAAAAATATTTGATAAACAGGTTTTGATTATTGCGGATGGGGCAGCGATTGGGTCGGAAATGGAGAAATTGACAAAGTTAACGGAGAGATATTCAAATATAACTCTTTATCTTCCGGAATCTTTTGAATGGTTAATTTTAAAGTCGGGGATTATTGAAAATAGAGCGATCAAGCCTTTATTGGAACATCCAGAAGAATGGATAGAAAGTCAGGAATATTTTAGCTGGGAAAGATTTTTTACAGATCAATTAATTCAGAATACCAAAGCTACATATTTGAGATATACAAAAAAACAGTTAAATTCTGCTTATTTACAAGAAAAAACGGCAGGTAAAATCCTTAGTGTTATGAAAGGAATAGAAATACGTTCTGAATAGTGTTGTAAAGTGCGAACTATAAGCGAACATGAATCGACGGGTAGGTTCGCCTCTATAAAAAAGGGAATATTGTGAAAAAGAGTAGGAAGTTGTATTTGAAATAATTGAAAGTTTTGGGTCATTTTATTTGATTTGCACAACATATTTACATATGAGGAGATAAGAATCGTATATGTTTGCGGTCACTCCCCATGCGGGAGTGTGGATTGAAATAAGCCAGCCCAGTCCGCTGACTGCACCGCCAAAAGTCACTCCCCATGCGGGAGTGTGGATTGAAATTGACCAGGCAGCGGATGATGTAGCCGCGGACCGCGTCACTCCCCATGCGGGAGTGTGGATTGAAATTAAATATGCACAGCAGATGATTGTTAATTCTGGTGTCACTCCCCATGCGGGAGTGTGGATTGAAATATAGGCGTCATCCTCGTCCCCACCAAGGGCATCAAGTCACTCCCCATGCGGGGGTGTAAATTGAAATTTGCCAAAATCAGAAGGGTTGTGCTATAATGCTGTCACTCCCCACATGGGAGTGTGGATTGAAATTATTGTGAAATATTTTTGTCCGAAAAGTCGGACAGACAGCTCGGTTTGGCGGCAGCAAAGGAGGTAAATTTATGAAGCTTTTGATTGCGTCTGATATCCACGGTTCTGCGTACTACTGCGGGAAACTGCTCGAGGCATACAAAAGGGAAGGAGCGCAGAGAATGGTTCTTCTTGGAGATGTGCTGTATCACGGGCCGCGGAATGATCTTCCAAAAGAGTACGCTCCGAAGGAGGTCATCTGTATGCTGAACGGGTTCAGCCATGAGATTTACGCGGTCCGCGGCAACTGTGAGGCGGAGGTCGATCAGATGGTGCTGGATTTCCCGGTGCTGGCGGATTATATGCTGCTGTTCGAGGAAGATAAGGTCATCTATGCGACGCACGGACATATCTGGAATGAGGATCATCTGCCGCCGATGAAGCCGGGAGATGTGCTTCTGCATGGCCATACGCATGTGCTGCGGGCGGAGAGAAAGAACGGGATCCTGATTTTAAATCCGGGGTCTGTGGCCATTCCCAAAGAGGGAAATCCGCCGACTTACGCGGTGTTGGAGAACGGGGTGTTCTCAATCCGGGATTTTGAAAGAAATGTGGTGCGGGAAATAAAACTGTAATGAAACTGTAATGAAAGGATTTTACGCTTTGCTATTAAAAACATTGCGTAAAAGACCGCAGAGAATGCAAAGCAGTCGGTGGTATCATTGGAACAGAATATTTTGTGACGCCGGATTAGGAAAGCCTGTATAAAAGCATGGAGGTTACATATGTCAGAGTATCATGTAAAAAAAGCTTCAGATAAATTTGGGGGTACGGCTGTGATTCCCGGTTCCAAAAGTATTACAAACAGGGCGCTGCTGCTTGCCGCCATGGCGGATGGCAGGAGTGTCATCAACGGAATTCTGCTGAGCGGAGATACGAGAGCGTTCCTGCAGTGTCTGCGTGATCTTGGTTATCCGATGGAGGTGGATGAGAAAAACTGCCGGGTGGCGATTACCGGAGGGAAGCCGGTTCCCGGCTCCGGTATTTACGTGAACAGCGCCGGGACTGCTGCGCGGTTTCTTGCGGCATTTCTGTCCTCGCAGGACGCTGATTTTTTCGTGGATGCCTCAGAGCAGATGAAAAGAAGACCGATGAAACCGCTGCTTGACGCGCTGAGCGGGCTAGGGGCAGAGATTTCGTATCCGGAAAAAGAGGGATATCTGCCGTTTCGGATTCACGGCTGCAGTGCGGGCGGGGAAATCACAATCGACGGGACACTGAGCAGCCAGTTTGTCAGCGCTCTTTTGATGTCCGGAAGCCAGTTCCGAAACGGGCTGGTTCTTAAAGTGCAGGGGAAGGAGACGGCGAAATCCTACATCGAAATGACAAAACGTATGATGGGAGAGTTCGGAGGGACTGTCATTTGCGAGGGGAACCGCTATACCATGCCGGGGAACAGCCGGTATCAGGCAAGAGTTTATGATGTGGAGCCGGATATCTCGGGAGCCTGCTATTTTATTGCGGCGGCTGTTCTCACGGGACGTGAGATCTTTCTGCCGGGCGTTTTCCGGGATTCCATGCAGGGAGATATCCGGTTTCTGGATGTCGCGGAAAAACTGGGCGCTGTGGTTGCAGAAGAAGAGGGCGGAATCCGCGTGACTGGGCCTGCGGGAGGAAAGTATCCGGGGATCGATCTTGACATGAACGATTTTTCCGATCAGGTTATGACACTTGCGGTGCTGGCTGTTTTTGCGGATTCTCCGACGACGATCCGGAATATCAGCCATATCAGAAATCAGGAGTCGGACCGCGTCGCGGCTGTGACTGCCGAGCTGACGAGACTGGGAATTGGCTGCCGCGAAACAGAGGACGGCATACAGATTATCCCAGGTGAAGTAAAGCCCGCGGTGATACAGACGTATAATGATCACAGAATGGCGATGGCCTTTTCCTTGATCGGTCTGCGCTGTGAGGGGATTGTGATCGCGGATCCGGAGTGCGTATCCAAGACATTTGAGAATTATTTTGAAGTGCTGGAGTCGTTGTACTGATTGAGGCCGAAATCCCGGAAGATATGTCCCGCACAGCCGTGATATGAGCCGGAGGTTGAGGCAAATAATACAAATGGGAAAGCGGGATGCAGAGGCCGGACCGCAGAAAGCAATCCAGGCGGCGGGAAGAACGGCAGCATTTATGAAATTAGAGATATTTCGGAGGAGGCTATGAGAAAAGCAGAACTGATCGCCCCCTGTCATTTCGGACTGGAGGCGGTTTTAAAGAGGGAGATAACGGATCTGGGATACGAGATCAGCAGTGTTGAGGACGGCAGAGTGACGTTCGAGGGAGATATGGAGGCGGTCTGCCTGGCGAACATTTTTCTGCGGTCGGCGGAACGGATTCTGCTCAAGGTCGGGCAGTTTCACGCGGAGACGTTTGAAGAACTGTTTGAGCGGACAAAAGCCCTGGCATGGGAAGATTTCATTCCAAAGGACGGAAAATTCTGGGTGACGAAGGCTGCTTCCGTGAAAAGCAAATTATTCAGCCCGTCCGATATCCAGTCGGTCATGAAAAAAGCGATTGTGGAACGGCTGAAAGAAAAATACGGGATTTCCTGGTTTGAGGAGACGGGGGCGCAGTACCCGATTCGTGTATTTTTTATGAAGGATGAGGCGGTGATCGGGATTGATACCTCAGGGGAATCCCTGCACAAGCGCGGTTACCGGAAAATGACGGCAAAGGCGCCGATCTCTGAAACGCTGGCGGCTGCCCTGATCATGCTGACTCCATGGAAAAAGGACAGGATTCTCGTCGATCCGTTCTGTGGGAGCGGAACGTTTCCGATTGAGGCGGCTCTGATGGCGGCCAATATCGCGCCGGGAATGTATCGAAACTTTACCGCGCAGACATGGACAAATCTGATTCCGGAAAAATTATGGACAGACGCGCTTGAGGAAGCGCAGGATCTGATCGACCGGGACATAGAGACGGATATTCAGGGGTATGATATTGATGATGAAGTGATCAGAGCAGCCCGGGAAAACGCGCGGCTTGCCGGTGTGGATCATTTGATCCACCTCCAGAGGCGTCCTGTAAGTGAACTGAATCACCCGAAAAAATACGGGTTTCTGATCACAAATCCGCCGTATGGTGAGCGCATTGAGGAAAAAGAAAAGCTCCCGGCTCTCTACCGGGAGATAGGAGAGGCATTTTCAAGGCTTGATTCCTGGTCGGAATATGTAATCACGGCATACGATCAGGCGGAAAAATATATCGGAAAAAAGGCGGACAAGAACCGCAAGATTTACAATGGCATGATAAAAACGTATTTCTATCAGTTTTCCGGGCCGCGGCCGCCCAAAAAGAAGTAAACGCAGAAACGTTTAAGGAGGGCATGCAGATGAACAGAAAGTTTTTCCGTGTACTGTTCGTGCTGCTGTGCATCGGATTTCTGGGGCAAAGCAGCTTTTTGGGTGAGGCAAAGTCCGGTGAGACTTCCGTCCGGATGAAAACGGACGGGCAGGACAACCTATTTGGCGCGGCGAAGTCCGGTGAGACTTCTGCCCGGATAAAAACGGACGGGCAGAACAACCTATTTGGCGCGGCAAAGTCCGCCGGAGCTCCGGAATTTTCCCGGATCCTTCCGGACCGCTTTGATGCGAGAGAGCAGGGCCGCAGCCCCGTGGTAAAAAGTCAGGGCTCCTACGGCACCTGCTGGGCGCTGGCGGCGACATCGGCGCTGGAAGCCGCGCTGCTTCCGGATATGGGGCAGCAGTTTTCAGCCGATCATATGGCGCTGAATAATCGCTTTGCCACGTCTTTGTCGGACGGGGGAGATTATGTCATGATCATGGCGTATTTAAGCGGCTGGCAGGGTCCGGTGCCGGAGGAGGAGGATCCTTACGGGGACGCGTATTCTCCGGACGGGCTTTTTCCGGCGGTTCACGTGCAGGAGATCCGTCTGCTGGAAGGCTGTACGCAGGAGGAGATCAAGGAGGCGGTTTTCCAATACGGGGCGGTTCAGACTTCGCTTTACATGAGCCGCGGCGAAACGGCCTCGGAAAAAGGCTATTATAATCCGCCGAACGCGGCCTGGTATTATCCGCAGGAGAGGACACAGAATCATGATGTGATTATCCTTGGCTGGGATGACAGTTATTCCCGCTTTCATTTTAGCCAGGTACCGCAAGAGGACGGCGCGTTTATCTGCCAGAATTCCTGGGGAGAGGAGTTCGGAAAGGACGGGATCTTTTATGTTTCCTATGCCGATGCCAACATAGCGCGGACGGGACTTGCCTACAGCCGGATAGAGGCAGCGGACAATTATGATCTTCTGTATCAGACGGATGACTGCGGATGGGTAGGGCAGCAGGGCTATGCCAGTGAAACCTGCTGGTTTGCGAACGTGTATACGGCCGAAGCCGGGAAAAACAACAAACAATCCTCTCTGGAGCTTTCCGCTTTCGGATTTTACGCGACAGGCCCCGGCACCTCCTGCGAATTTTATCTGGTACACGACTTTGAGAATACCGGTTCATTCTCCGATATGAAATTTCTGGGATCGGCTGCGCTGGAGCAGGCCGGATTTTATACGGCGGATCTTGAGGAACCCGAAGTGCTTGCCGCGGGCGAGCGGTTTGCGATGATTGTAAAGATCACAACTCCGAATGAGAAAAATCCTGTGGCTGTCGAATATCCGGCGGACGCCTGGTCGCAGAATGTCACGACTGAGGGGAAAGAGGGTTATCTGAGCCAGGACGGAGAATACTGGGAAAATACGGAGAAGAGGTTCGGAAGCAATGTATGTCTTAAGGGTTATCTGAGAAAAATTTTTTGACAATTTTGGTACGCTCCGAAAAACAGACATATTTACAGGAAGAATTCCTTATGATATAATGTCCGCGGCGCCGACGGACTGCGGCGGCAGGAAAATAAACGGCGGACGGCAGGAAAATAAACGGCGGACGGCAGGTATCCGGGTCGGAACCGCCGCGTTTCCGGGCGTTTGGCACAGGAGCGCGGAACTTTTACAGAAAAGGCGGAGATACGATGGAACGAATGATATTTGCTACCGGGAATCCGGGAAAGATGAAAGAGATCCGGATGATCCTGGAAGGAATCGGAGTGCCGGTTGTTTCCATGAAGGAAGCCGGAATAACGGCAGAGATCGAGGAGAACGGCAGGAGCTTTGAGGAGAATGCCGTGATCAAGGCGAAAGCGGTCATGGAGCTTTCCGGAGAGATCGTGCTTGCGGATGATTCAGGACTGGAAATCGATTATCTGAAAGGAGCGCCCGGCATTTATTCTGCACGGTATATGGGAGAGGATACTTCCTATGACATCAAAAACGCCGAGATTCTGCGTCAGCTTGAGGGAGTGCCCGATGAAGAGAGGACGGCGCGTTTTGTCTGCGTTATCGCGTGCGCTTTCCCGGACGGCACCGTACTTACGAGCAGAGGTGTGATGGAAGGCATCATTGCGCATGAAATAAAAGGAGAGAACGGATTTGGCTACGATCCGGTTTTTTATCTTCCGGAGTATGGATGCACTTCGGCAGAAATCTCGCCGGAGCAGAAAAATGAGCTGAGTCACCGCGGCAAGGCACTCCGCCAGATGAAAGAGCAGCTTGAGGGGATGCCTGGTTTTGGAGGAGCGGCCGGCGGGAACGCAGAAATCTGAAAATACTGCGGAGAACACGTTTTGCTGCAGCTCACAGAAGCATTGTTCTGCAAGATGATGTTCTGCATGGAAATTCCGGGAATCACACGAATGAATAAATTAATAGAAGAGGAAAATGTATGAGGATCCTGATAATCAGTGATACGCATGGAAATGAGAATAATCTGAAAACAGTTTTGAAACGGGAAGGAAAACCGGACCGGGTTATTCATCTCGGCGATGTTGAGCGGGGAGAAGAAAGGATCGAACGTCTTGTCGGATGTCCGCTGGATATCGTGGCGGGAAACTGTGATTTCTTTTCCAAAATGCCGCGGGTGAAATTTCTGGAACTGGAAGGCTGCAGGGTCATGATGACGCACGGCCATTATTATTATGTCACGGCGGGCCTCCGCGATCTGGTGCTTGAGGCGAAGGCAAACGACTGCGACGTGGTAATGTTCGGCCATACGCATGTGCCGTTTCTGAATGAGGAGGACAGCAGTCTTACTGTGCTCAATCCCGGCAGCATTTCTTTTCCGCGGCAGGAAGGCCGCAACCCCAGCTATATCCTGATGGAGACATACGGATCGGGCAAGGCCCGGTTCGAGATCAAATATTTATTTTAGGAATATATTGCAAAAAGTTATTTTATTTAAAATGTTGAAAAAAATGGAAAATCTACATAATTATACGCACAAAACGCTTTAAGACAGGAAAATAACAAGATATTATCTGAATATTTTCCAAAAAATGATTGACAAATGTGAAAGAAGAGCGTATGATACAGACATATTAAGAAAGCAGTTCTGATCAAGGGCAAACTTGTCGAAAGGCAGGGACGCAAAGCCAGGGTCTAAGGTTCCGAAGAGCGGGACTATGACAGCCGGTTGCCATATTTCTTATGAGTGTCAGAGCATAGGATGACAAAGGCAGCCGCTGATGGAAGCATCAGTGGTTTTTCATTTCATCGCGTGTTCCGACCCCGGGAAATCTCTTTGCATCATTACGGAGAAAAATATGGATCCCCTGTGGAGAACTTATTTTCAGAGCCAAAAGGAGGTTATCGTATGAAGAAAAAGAGATATCTGAAAGCTATTATTATGATGCTGGTTATGATGCTGGCGTTTAACACAGGAGCAGCCGTGGCATCGGCGAAGAGTGCGAAGCTTAAAAAGGGAAGTACTTTCACAAAGAACGGTCTGGTCTATGAAGTGACATCGGTGAAAGGGAAAAAAGGAACGGTAAAGGTAGTCGGCGCGGCGAAGAAAAATGTCAAGAGCGTAAATGTGCCGGCAAGCGTAAAATCAGGCGGGATCTCTCTGACGGTGGATGAGATCGGAAACAGCGCGTTCAAAAACTGCAAAAAGCTGAAGAAAGTGACGACAGGCAAATCGCTCAAAAAGATCGGGAAATCGGCGTTTGCAGGCTGCAAAAAGCTGAAGAGTCTGAATATGAGCAAGAGCAAAAAGCTGGAGAGCATTGGAAAGAATGTTTTGAAGGGAACATCCAAGGTAACGGTGGAGGTTTCGAATACAGCGGCAGCGGCATGCGAAGAAAAGCTTGGTTCAGCCGATGTGAAGATCATAACGACAGGTAAAAAGACGGAAGTGAAGACAGCCGTTCAGACAGAGAAGGCGGCGGAAACGGAAACGCCCGCGGCGGCAGAAACTACGGTGGAAAAGGAAACGGCAAAAGCCCCCAACGAGGAGACGGAGCCGCAGAAGCAGGCACCCGCAGCGGCAGAGAAGAAGGAAGCCGGCGCAGCAGCAGAAAACGTGAAGACGGAAGAGCAGGAGAAGCCAAAGGCGGAAGAGACCGGGAAAACGGAAGAAGCCCCGCAGGCGGGACCGGAGACGGAAGAAGTTCCGCAGGCAGGACCGGAGACGGAAGCACCACAGGCAGAACCGAAAGTGGAAAAAGTTCCGCAGGCAGGACCGGAGATGACAGCACCGCAGGCAGGACCGGAAATGAAAGAGGTTCCGCAGACTGAGGCGGAAGTTTTAAAGGAGACGGAGACAGAAGAGCCAAAAGCGAAAGAGGAGACAGAAGCGGCAAAGGCTGAGGAAGAGACGGAAGCGCAGACAGAGCCTGCAGCAGAGACAGAGGAAGCTGCTCCGCAGCCGAAAGAAGAGGCGCAGCCTGCAGAGAAAACGTGCGTCGGAGGAAATCATGTATTTACGGCAGAGTGGACTGTAAGCAAAGAAGCGACCTGTACAGAGTATGAATCTTTGTCAAGACACTGCGTATGCGGCAAATCTGTTCAGTCGCAGATGGGAAAGAAACCTACCGGTCAGCACACATATATACATCAGAAGACAGAACCGACCTGTGAAGGAGCCGGAGAAGAATACGATATCTGTACAAGCTGCGGTCAGAAGACCAATGTCACGGAAATTCCGGCAAAGGGTCATCAGTATGTGAAGTATACGAGGGGAGATTCCTGCCTGGGTTCCATCATAAGCTGGGAAGACTGCTCCGTATGCGGGAAGCGCAAGGAAAATTCAACGACGCAGCCGGCACCGGGACATAAGTGGGTTACATCGACAGTTCCGGCGACCTGTTCAACATTCGGATATCAGATGCGTACCTGCCAGACCTGCGGCGTGTCCGAGGAGATAGCAGGAACCAGAACCGCGATGCTTCCTCACAGCTATATGGTTGACGGAAGCACAGAGGCCACCTGTACAGCAGACGGAACAACCACCAGCAGATGTTCGGTCTGCGGACATACGGAAACCTCAGTTTCTCAGAAGGCGCTGGGACACAGCTACGGGAGCCCGACGATAGTTCAGCCGAGTACCTGTACAGAGAAAGGCAAAAAGGTGTCCACATGTACAAGATGCGGCAGCACATTAACAACGGAGATTCCGTGCAGCGGTCATCGCTGGAGACTGAACGATAACAGGATCGGACTGAAAGACTGCGCCGACTGCGGAATGGCATATCCGAATAACTGAGATGATAAAAGACAGATTGATTTAAGACGGATCAGATTCAGAATCCTCCGGGCAGATGGCCCGGAGGATTTTTGTCGTCGTCAGGCATGAAAACCAGCTGCTGACGCAGCACCTGGGCCGCGCATAATTTTCTTCTGTCTGGAAATACTGCCGTTATACAGATCAGGAGGGATGAAAGAATGGCAGTTATAAAACTGACAAAGGAAAATTTTAACAGGGAAGTTCTTGAGGCCGCAGGCCCGGTGCTGGTTGATTTTTGGGCTTCCTGGTGCGCTCCCTGCAAAGCGCTTACGCCGGTGATCGAAGAACTGGGAGAGGAATCGAAGGATTTTAAAGTCTGCAGCTTGGACGTTGATGAGGAGGCGGAGATCGCCGGGCGGTATCATGTGATGGGAATACCGACGCTTATGGTTTTTCGGGACGGAAAGGCCGGAGAGCGGCTGGTAGGAGTGCAGAAAAAGAGCGCGATTCTGGAAGCGGTAAAATAAAATTTCGGCGGCGATGCGGCGGCGGATATCAAAGGTCATGCTTTTCCATAGGAATGTGGGGCATGACCTTTTTCGTGCGCAGGCCCGTGTAAGGAAAATTGCTGCTGGCGCAGCACACGGGCCGCGCGGCGAGCAGGAGGAAAGATCGCCTCCTACTCGATGATTGCAGGTCCGTGCAAGGAAGATTTACAGAAAATATTAGCAATATTATACAAAAATTCAATAGTGAAATTGTTGAAAACAGAGAAGCGTATAATTTGGGTTGACTTGCCCAACGTAGGATGTTATAATCGCCAGCATAAGGGCAACATAGTATGTAGGATGAAAGAAGATGAAAATTCTGTGGATTATCAGGCAGGTTTTCACATTGTCATTTATGTAAAGGAGCGATAACCATGAAAAACGTAAGTGTAAGAGAACTGGAGAAACAGTGTATCGAACTCAAGAAAAAGGT
>CANQEC010000059.1 GCA_947594335.1 uncultured Lachnospiraceae bacterium | reverse complement strand
CCCTCACCCACGCCGGCTTCCCCAGCGGGCAGGAGTTCTTCTTCATCGCCGCACGCAGCTCCACATAACAGCCGCAGACCCTGCAGAGTCCCTGCGTCAGCTCCTCACACTTTTTACACATTGCGAGCCGCTCCTCATAAATCTCATCCGGCACCTTGAGATCCGGATCCAGATTCCGGATATAATCCTGGAGATTCCGGAAATACTCGTCCATTCCCAGCTCACGGATCAGACATTTGCGGCAGAACCTCTTCGGCTCATTCCTGTCAATTTCCATACTCGCTTCCGTCATTGCTTTGATCCCAGCCGCGGGATGTTTTCAATCTGCAAAAATCCTGCCGCCGAACAATCTTTTTTCATTCTCTGTTTAAAACCCGCCCGCATCAGAAAATATTCACTCAACCGTAATATGAACCACGCTGCAGGCCGGAATCTCAAACTTCAGCCCGCCGTGCACCTTCTCCACACCGTCAAACGCTTTCGTTTTGACCGCGTCCGGCTCGTCGAAGGTATTTTTCGCGTGCATCTCCTCACAGAGGATCTCCGCGCTGAATTTCTCAACCTTGCGGCCTGTGATCAGCGTCTCCACCGGATAGCTCTGTGTGGCTGACAGGTTTGTCACCGTGATCTGCAGCTTTCCGTCCGGATCGATGGACGCAGACTCAGTCAGATTCGGAACCAGATATTCTTCCTCCTCGCCGATCGTCTCCGTCTCGATGTAGCTGTCCACAAGCGTGGCGTCCTGATGATGCTTGTACATATTAAACACATGCCAGGTCGGCGTCTTCAGCATCTTCGGACCCTCGGTCAGGATCACGGACTGGAGTACGTTCACAATCTGCGCGATGTTCGCCATCTTCACACGGTCGGAGTGCTTGTTGAAAATATTCAGGGAAATGCCCGCCACCAGAGCGTCGCGCATCGTATTCTGCTGATACAGGAACCCCGGATGCGTGCCCGGTTCCACTGTGTACCAGGTTCCCCACTCATCCACGATCATGCCAATCTTCTTCTCCGGATCGTACTGATCCATGATCGCGGCATGGCGCTCGATCAGAGTCTCGATGTACAGCGCCTTCGCGAGCGTCTTATACCACGCTTTCTCATCAAACTCGGTCGCGCTGCCCTTGATCTGCCAGCCCTCCGGATGCACGTAATAATGAAGGGAAAGTCCGTCCGCATTTCCGTGGAATCTGCCCTCACAGTGGCGGAACAAGGTTTTCAGCACGCCGTCCGTCCACTCATAATCGTCAACATTCGCTCCGCACGCGATCTTTCGCATCCTGTCCGGATTTTCTTTGTCCGGATCCGAGAAATCCTTCCTGTAATCCTTGAGGAAGGTCTGATACCGGCGGTACAGGTTCCCGTAATATTCCGGCGTCATATTGCCGCCGCAGCCCCAGTTCTCATTGCCGACGCCGAAATAATCCACCTTCCACGGCTCGTCCTGCCCGTTCGCCCGGCGCAGCTCGGCCATCGGGGAAGTGCCGCCAAACGTCATGTACTCGATCCACTCAGACATCTCCTGCACGCTGCCGCTGCCGACGTTGCCGTTGATGTACGTCTTGCAGCCGATCTGGCGGCAGAGCTCCATGAACTCATGCGTTCCGAAGCTGTTGTCCTCCACGACGCCGCCCCAGTTCGTGTTGACCATCTTCTTGCGGGATTCCTTCGGGCCGATGCCGTCCTTCCAGTGATATTCGTCCGCAAAGCATCCGCCCGGCCAGCGCAGCACCGGCACGCGGATCTCACGCAGTGCCTCCACGACATCATTGCGCATACCGTTCGTATTCGGGATATCCGAATTCTCCCCGACATACATGCCGCCGTAAATGCATCTCCCCAGATGCTCGGAAAAATGCCCGTAAATCTCGCGGTTGATCTTGCTCTTTTTATGCTCTGTGTTAATAATGTACTTCACCATTTTCACCTCGTCCTTTTTATTCATGAAATGATGTTGGAGCCAAAAGATTTTCAGCTCCGCTGTGAGTGAAAATCCGGTTATCCCGGACTCTCCGCCACACAGGTTTCTGCCCTTAGATTAACACACAGCATGCGCCTTTCACAAGTGCTTTTTTCTTTTTTCTAAAATATTTTTGTTTTTTATAAAATATCAGTGGATTAGATGATAACTTTTCAAAGAAACCGTATATATTTTTCAGAACTCAAACCGAAAATCTCATTGTCAACAACGAAATCATTAACTTCATCATATGCCTGATATGTATATTTTGTCAATATTTTTTCTCCTTATCCTGACTGAAATAATTCAGAAGATATTTTAAAATTAATATTGAAATGAGGAAGTTTTCTGCGTTATAATATTTAGGGATAATTAAAATATTTTAGATTTATTACAAATAAGCAGAGAAAAATCAGACAGAGAGGTTGGGAAAATGAAGAACGATACAAAACTGAAATTTAACGAACCATGGATCCTCCAGCGCGCGGATCCGTATGTGTACCGGCATACGGACGGCACCTATTATTTCACGGCTTCCCTTCCGGCGTACGATGGGATCGCGCTGCGGCATTCGGAAACGCTCGCAGGACTGGCCGACGCCGAGGAGACGATGATCTGGCACAAACATGCAAGCGGCATCATGAGCTTTCATATCTGGGCGCCGGAGCTCCATTACCTGCAGGGGAAATGGTATATCTATTATGCCGGCGGCGACAAGGACGATATCTGGGAGATCCGTCCGTATGTGCTGGAATGCCAGGATGAGGATCCGATCACCGGGACCTGGGTGGAAAAAGGCATGATGGAGCGAAGCGCGGATGATCCGTTTTCCTTTACGGATTTTTCGCTCGATGCGACCGTGTTTGAGAACAAGGGCAGATACTATTATGTCTGGGCGGAGAAGGTCAGCGTCGGCAGGAAAATTTCCAATCTGTACATAGCGGAGATGGAAAATCCCTGTAAGCTGAAGACAGCGCAGGTACTTCTTTCCACTCCGTGCTACGACTGGGAACGGATCGGCTTCTGGGTCAACGAGGGCCCGTTTGCCTTAAAGCGAAACGGAAAGATCTTTATCACTTATTCTGGAAGTGAGACAGGAATTGATTACTGCGTCGGCATGCTGACCGCGGACGCAGACGCGGATCTGCTCGATCCGAATTCCTGGAGGAAATCAAGAATGCCGGTGCTTCGCACGAATGAGAAGCTGAAGATCTACGGGCCGGGCCATAACTGCTTTACCCAGGCGGAGGACGGCCGTGATATCATGGTATACCATGCAAGAACGGAAGCCGAGATCAAGGGCAACCCGCTGTACAATCCAAACCGCCACGCGATGCTGATGGAAGTTAAGTGGAATGAGGATGGGACGCCGCGGTTTTCCTATGAATAGGCAGAAAAACCGCCCTGCGATATCAGGCGCGGGCAGACGGATCTGTCTGCAGCGCCGCATCCGCAGGTTTATTTTCCCCGTAGATCGGGCTGTACTGAATCCGAAACTCAATATCCTGATTGTAATTGCCAAATCCCCTTCCGAATATAGTGAGGCCGCCCGAATGTCTTGCCGTGTCCGGCACGGCCATCCGGAAGCGGATCGTGTCGCGGTAATCAAAATGGAACCGATCGATCGACACGTTTGAGATTTTGACATTGTCCATAAACACGCCGTTGTACCCGATCGTGAGCGTCTTGAGCAGGCCGTACTGATTCCAGTTCGGGAGCCACCAGTCGGGAGTGAACAGACCGTGCATGTCGGCAAAGTCCCCGGGACTGGTCCACATCCCAATGAATGTGTCATTCAGATAAAAATGGATATCTGAAGGCCAGATATCATTGCTGCCGGGGGCTTCCGAGCTCAGTTCCGCGGAGATGGAAATCTGGTCAATCTTATTTCCGAACGGAATGATGCTCGGGATCAGGTACTCTACATATCCCTTGGCAAACCAGAGAATATCTGCGTCGAAATGCTTCTGATGCGCGAAAAAGCGCGGGTCGTCCACCTCCCCGATGATGGACTCCGCTGTGGAAAGCCCGCAGGTCGGGTAGACTTCGTAGGAGGAGTACTGGCCGGGGCGCAGATGCGATTTAAATTCATTGAACGGCTGAAGATCACGCGTGAGCACAAATAAAATTTTATCGAGATGCGGTTCGCACATTTTCTGGTTGCCGTGTACGGCAGAATCCGTGTTGACACGGATCAGGTCGCAGGCTTCAAGCTTGCGGATGTGATTGGTCAGCGCCCCGTTGGTGATATTGAGCCTCTCGGCAAGCTCGTTCATGCTCATTTTGCCGTTTTCAAGAAGCAGATTAAGAACAGAAATCCTGAGTTCGGAGCCGAGCGCCTTAAATACCTCAAGTTCTTCCGAAAAATTTTTGATATACCGCATAGCTGCTCCTTTCTCTGACGCCTTTAATCCCCAAGCTATTGTTCATCAGTTTAACAAGTTTTCTTTTAAAATACAAGAGTCCTTGTCTACAGTGTATTCGCCCTGCTGAGTATGGCATCAACATCTTCAAAATCCAAAACATTCAGATGGGCCAGCATATTCCTGGCATTCCTGTACAGCTTCAGTTCCTCATAATCTCCCACACTCAGGGAAATCTCCCTGAGTCCTGCCAGATAAAACAATGTTCCAATCTCCACATCCTCCGGCTTTTCCACCATTTCTCCGAAAGAATTGCTGATCGGGAGCGCCTTCTTTATATCCTCCCTGTTTTTTTCTATGAAATGGTTTCGATATTTCTCAATAACAGGAAATATATTCTTCAGCTGGGTTTCCCAGACTTGTCTTCTTATTTCATCGTCACTTTTAGAAAAACAATACGCGGAGCCGTCGCTGCGGTACTCATTTTGGGCAATAAGCCCCAGGGTTTCCCCTGGATGCTCCATAAAGCCTTTCCCTGCCTGTACGCACTGCGCACAAAGCTCCGCGTCTTCCCCACACACAGCCGACGCCAGTTCCGCCAGATACGGGCGCAGATAGTCCTTACAGCTGTTCTCCGCGGCAATCAGCGCACAGAAAGTAAACCTGTCATACATCCCTATATTCTGGTCGAATGACAGAACCCTGATCCCTTTCCTCAGCTTCCTGGCAAGATTCCTGCTGTGCGTTTCCAGGATAAATACTGCATGGGTCTTTCTGCCGGCAGTACTTTTATTATATTCCGTGACAAAATCCAGCCATTCATCGTACTTCTCATCGGAAACGTCAGCCACCCAAATGTAACGGTTATTGAGGACAATATCCTCGCATCTGCCCAGGAAAGCCGCATAGGACATCCCATAGCGGTAAGTTGCCCTCTTTCTCTCCGCGCAAAAGCGGTTTAAAAGGAACAGTCCTGCATCTTCCTGAGGGCATTCGGTTACTACAAAAGAGTTCCTGGGGTTTTCCATCTTCAGCCGATCCCCTGTCAATTCCAGCAGAGTATTCTTCCAGGGGACATTCTCCGGGAGGAAAAGGACGGTGCTCGTTCCTCCCGCTGCTGCAGCTGCAATGTCCTCTATAAATTTGTGTGCTTTTGTAATCTGGTTCCACCAAATCTTATCCATTTTAGTTCTCCATGTATTCAAGAAGCTCGTTTTCAATTTCCTGGACGCTTCCCATCATCTGGCAGAAATTGTGCCGCGTAAACCGGTAGCGTCCATTGCCCGTATGCTGCAGGACATTCAGTTCACACATCTCTTCCATCAGGGCCATGATCTGCTCTGTCTTCATAGGCCTGAGCTTCCCAATGGAAAACGTATCTGCCAGTTCACGGAGCGTTTCCGCGCTGCAGCCGTTTTCTGCCCTGTATTCATGGTAGTGGTAAGCCGCCAGGAGCGCAATGATATAATAGTAGTCATCATCTCCCACTTTAAGAGTAATAAAGAATTTCCGCCGGATATCATCCTGGAGTGTCTGCTCCGCCAGCACCTTCTTAATATGTTCTTTCCGCACAAAGTAGGGCGGTGTATCACTCTCTGTATATCCTGCATAATCGCGCTTCATAGTCTCTATCATTTTTGTACAGTACAGCTGGATCAGGCCAGGAAAATAGTTCGTTGTGCCAAAAATTGTGGAGACAAGGATTTCCGTCTCATTATCCCGCGGAAACCGGAACCCCAGGTAAGACAGCGGTCCCTCCAGCAGCTCCCTGGCTTCCATGGATTTAAACGGCCTTACTGTCAGGGATTCCAGGTGGGCCAGTCCCTTATTATTGCTGAGTGCCGTAGAACGTTTGAACCTTACAATATTGCGGAGTCCGGCCACTACGAACTTGAAGCGGCCTGTCCCAATACTCTGGATCTCCTTCAGTGCCTCCAGGGGTTTATACTCCACTGCCTCGCAGCTCTCAATGAACATATCCGCTTCATCGATCATCAGCAGGAAATAGGGAATTAAGTGTTCTGTATCACGGAGCCGTCTCTTAATGTCCCGCGCGATTTCCTCCCAGTCTTCCGTGACATTCTCCACATCCAGAATTCCCTCATCGTACAGCGCCATGGATACTGTCCTTGCAGCTTCCCGGTAATCCTTCTTCAGTACATTGACGAGCACGGCACGGTCCCCGTTCTCATTTTTGTCAATCTCTTTTTTTGCCATGCGCAGCAGCGCTGTCTTCCCCAGCTGCCGCCCGCCGTACACAATGTTCGCGCCTGTAGGAGATTCAATCTTTTCAAGTTCGTTTCTCCTTCCGATAAACATCTCCTGGGGCATGACGTCTGCAGATTTATGAATATATGGCTGGCAGGAAGCGAACGGCATCACTACATACATCAGCATCCGGTTAACTGCCGTTTCAGAATAATGAGCGGCCAGATACGCAAGCGCCACCCGGTCGATGACGGCGAAGACTTTCCCGGTGAGGTCTGTCTTGGACAGCCTTGCCAGCGTCCTGCGGTCCGCCAGCGTCAGCGAATAATCAAGCAGGATGATCGTATTCTTCGCATTCCCAATCTCACGGAAAGTGTCGATGAGCCTCGAAGCATCCATCTTCCCAAAACAGCAGACCACCCGGAAACCCTTCTCTTCAGCTTCAGAGCCAAATGCAGAAATCGGATGCTTATAATTGTTCTTCCTCCCGTTATTCGGACGTTTCAGCATTACCAGGAAGCTCTTTTTCCCCTGTATGGGTTCCTCTGCCCTGACGGTTCCGACATTGAACCCAAGCATCTCAAGGAGGTGCGAAACAGAGTAATCGCTCACGGTATTGACGTTCTTCGGCCAGTAATCCAGAAGCCTTTCAGCCCCTCTGGTATCCTTGTTTACCCCAGAGACATTTATCAGGGACTTCAAAGTAGAGCCGGATTTCGCCGTTTTCCTGTAATGCATCTCATATTCGTTCAGGAACGCAGCGAAATAATCCGTCTGGTCTGTCCCGGTACCGGAATCCAGGTCATCCGTGATCAGCCGGTTCAAAAGATCCTCGGCAGCTGCATAATTCTGTGCTGCAATACGCTCCTGGATCTGGGCCACAGCGGCACGCTGCCGTTCCTCATCCTCCCACTGCGGATTCTGCTCCAGATAGATTTTTAAGCTTTTCTCCAACTCGGCAGCCCTGGTCTGAGCATCCCTGCGGACCTTCTCGCGGAATTTTTCCAGTATTTTGGCAAAAAAGCCGTAATTCCTGGTTTCCAGGGCCCATGAATGCCATGTTTCCATAATCTGGATCAGGACTTCCTTGCCGTCCTCTGCGGTATTGTCAATCTGCCCGTAACTCTGGGCCAGCTCAAGGTCTTCCACGAATTCCTGCCGTTTATTCTCCATGTCTTTTTCAGCGTACGCGGCAGCATCCTCTACGGAAAACGACTGGTAATCCATGTCCTCCAGCTGGATTCCCTGGTCACGCAGGTATTCCAGGATCCGTTCTGCTGAACCGTAATCATCGCCGCCATTGAAGATTTCATTCAACCGTACATCCCACGGGGATTCTTTCCCACGGCAGTGTTCCAGGATCCGGTTCCTGACAGAAAAGTCCGGCAGTTCTGCGACAGAATTCAGAATAGGGAAGAAATCTTCATCCAGCAGCACCTTGTCATTTTTCAGAAAATCAATATAAAAGTATTTCGTGCTCCCTTCCCGAAAACTTCCGTCCAATCGCATTTTTATCTCATGGAGAGTCCCGGACAGGACAGCTTTTCCGGCCGTCTCCGGCAGATCCTCCGCCACATTTCTTTCGGTCCAGCGAAGAGCTTCGTCAATGTTCCTCAAAAGGGATGCCCTGGCTTTTTCGTATTCTCCGCGTCCGGAATCATTCTCGTTTGTCAGGCCGGAATGAAGCAAAGAGACATAATCACACAATACCGAAACAACCTTTTGGACTTTTTTAAACAGGTTCATCCGAAGGCTGCTCATCAGGTCAGATGATTTTTTGGCCAGCTTTATGTTATTCAGAGCAAGATTCCAGTATTCATCCAGGGCCTTCTCTATCTTCCCGGGATCAATGTTCTCTTTACAAATGACGGCATGGTCTTTTACATAATCCCGGGCCAGGAATTCCTCCATTGTCTTCACTGCGTCACGGTTATCCAAATCAACTGCTTTGAGAAACCCTCCAAGGTCGCTGTTCGCCCCCAGCAGGAGTCTGGAGGTCTCAATGAAACGCTTATGGGAAGCGTTTTCCTTTACATTTGCGACGCTGTAATTCCTGTAATAATCCCCTGCTTTCTTCCGCGTATTCTCCATGTGGGTTTCCCACGCAGCCCGTTCTCTTTCACGGTAATCTGCGTAACGGTCAATGCCGCAGTGGTGTTCTGTCTTAAATCTCTGCAGCGTATATAAAATCTGTTCTAAGGCAGGCTTCTCCCGCAGGACACCGTTTGAAGCCAGGGTATCCCTAAGCTGCTGCAGGGAGTAATCATAACTGAACTGATCCAGGAAATAATTCCTCAGGGAAGCAGCCACCACGAAATATTCAGATACCATATCCGGGCCGCCAAAATATACATTTAAGACCATGTCAGAACTGTAGCTGCAGTTTTCCATAGGATCATTCAGCGCATATGCCAGCTGCCGGTGAAAAGTCCTGTATTCGGGATAATTCATGGCAAGGGACTTCAGATAGGCAGCAGCAGCATAAAATTTTCCGGAAGCAAGCAGTTCCCAGCAGATCCTGTTATGGCCCGCTTTGTCATTTTCCAAAAGAGGGGCGGATATATCGGGTCCGGCTGCTTCTTTTTCTTCCGGTATCCATTCTTCCCGGGCCGCCGCTGCCTCTTCCCAGGCAGGATCTATCCCCAGGGTTCCTTCTGGCAATTCTTCCGGATCTTTTCCAAAAGGCAGCCTTTCCGCTTCTTCCCGCAGCTCATCTGTCTGTTCTTCTTTGGCACTTTCCTGCAGTCCATCCGTTTTTTCTTCGGCTGCTTCTTCTTCCATACCAGCAGACAGTTCTTCCATGTCCGCCTCATCTGTATTTTCCGCTGCCTCTGGTTCCAGGTCTTTCGGAGATTCTTCCAGGGATTCTTCCGGTGCTCCATCTTCTTTCGATTCCTCTGCACCGTATTTTTCTTTTTCATCCGCTGTCATGCCGGATAACACATCGTCCGAATACCCTCCATACCAGACTGACGCATCATTTCCCAAAGTCCCTGACACCCATTCTGCAGTCAAACGTGCCATCTCCCTTGATGTACCGACTGCCACATACTGTCTGTCGTCCCAGGGGATTTTCTTAAGGACTTTCCATAATTCCGTAAACTGTAAAGGACTCTCCGATACAATACCGAAGAATACAACTCCCTTTCCCTCCAGCACTTCAGGGAAACCTATAATAAAATAATCCTCCCCAACTGTGACTGCACAGTCCCCGAATTCATATTTCCGGTTCAGCTTCCTCACTTTCGCATAGACACTGTTGCACAGTATCCTCACAATCGCAGAATTCGCGGTATCTTCTATATCGCTCTCGTTCTCCAGGGCTTTCTTTTCTCTCCTTGGATAACAGCCGTAAATAAAAGTCAGAGAATCCTTCGTGGAAAAAGCTTTCCTGCCTCTCGGGGAAAGGGTATAAAATTCCCCATATCCGTCCACTGTATACTTTTTCAGGTATCCTGCCTGAAAGAGCTTGTCTGTGAAAGAGTTATAATAGCCTGGCTCCTTCCCGTTCCGAAGCGCGATGCTTTCTTCCGTATAGCCATAGGCTTCCAGCGCTCCAAGCAGACAGTCGATCTTGTCTTCAGGGTGATATTGCCTGAGCATATCATTTTTAAACTCCTTCGCGCCGAATTTCATGTATGCTTTGGCCGATACATGAAAATTCAATAGCTCTTTCTTTTCTTTTGTTACCAGGTTTTCAGGATATTCAACCTCTTCAGGGGAATCTTCCTCCTCCCTTTCTCCACCATTCTTCCCGGAATTTTCTTCCTGTTCCGTCCAGGAAACAGCTCCCACATTTTCCTCTATGTCTTCCTTTATATCTTCCAGGCGGTCCTCCCTGTCATTTTCCAGGTTATCATCTTTGGTATTTTCCCTGGTATTTTCCCTGGTATTTTCCCTGGTATTTTCCCTGGCTTTTTCCGTCTCAGGTGTTTTCCCCGGCCTGTCATTATTCTCTCCGGCTTCCGGAGCATCCTCCCGTGCCTCGGTAATCCTTAAAGTTCCAAAATTGATTCCCGCAACAACAGGTTCCTCGAAACAGGATGCAAGTTCGTATATATAGGAAAATTTGCGCGCCGGATCTGTCTCATAAAAAGCTTCCATCAGCTTGAGGCAGTCTGAGGCGGCAGCCCTGATTTCTTCCTCTCCCATTCCATCAAAATTCAGTCCTGCCAGGTTCTCTTTCCTCTTTTCGAGACAATTCCGGGTGGCTTCGTCTTCCGAATCCAACGCCATGAAAAAATTCACAGCCCGGATATATGGGGCGATATTTTCAGTTTTACGGATATAATCATCCAGCATCTCCCCTGCTTTTTCCATTTCCGAAGGGAGCTCCCCTATTTCCAGGCTGACAAACTGCTCTATAAATTCCCCCTGTACAGCCTTGAATCTTTCCAGATGCCCTGCCAGGCTTTCACATATTGGTTCCGGTATGAATCCCCCTATTTCCATAAGCTTAGAAAAATCTGAAAGATCACACATCATGCTCTCGGCAATGGCTGCCACATCGTTCAGTTTCTGCCTGGCCTCTATGACTTTCCCAATCTCTAACATATTTCAGCCCCCTCTATCATTTCATATTTCTATAAATTTCTCCATATACTGACTGTAAAAAATATCTCTTAACTATATCTCACCACGCGTTTGAAGCTGCGTGAATTGCCTGATCACATCTCAAAAACGACTTTGTATGCCAGTTTACCATACTTTCAGACAGATGCCCATACTATTCTAATGGATTTTATTGAGAAGCATGATTACATCAGACTTTCCTGAACAATTCCGGCTCATTTTCAATCAAATCCTGTACCAGATACCGGTAATCCATATTTTCTATGCCAAAACTTCCATCGTAAATCTGTTGTATATCTGGTTTCTGTATT
>CANQEC010000058.1 GCA_947594335.1 uncultured Lachnospiraceae bacterium | reverse complement strand
GTGTTTTACTCGGATTTCCTGATCATCATAGCACCCCTGCAGAGATATGTCAAGAGGAAAGAAGAGTATTTTACTCGGATTTCAATCGAAATCCGCGGATCCCCATTTGCCGCCAGGAACAAAAGCCGTCCAGGGGCCGCAAATTACCTGCAGCTTTGCGGCATACCTTTCCCCGGATTCTCATAAAAATAGAATAACGTTTCCCGCGGGAGCAGCATATGACCCAAAAACAGTTTTTGCTGAAAGGAACTTTCTTTCTGACGGCAGCCGGAGCCGCCACAAGAATCCTCGGATTTTTTTACAGGATATTCCTGTCGCGCGCAATCGGCGCCGAGGAAATCGGAATCTTTCATCTGACCATGCCGGTCTGCGCATTCTGCATGGCCGCCGCGTCAGGCGGCATCCAGACTGCCATCTCGAGATACTGCGCGGAGGATTTCGCCAGAAACGACAAAAAGAGTGCGGACCGTACGCTTTTTTCGGGACTTCTTGTCTCCTGCTCCCTGTCCGTTCTGACTGCCGTTCTTGTATACTGGAAAGCCGACTGGATCGCAAAAGTATTCCTCGCCGAAAAACGCTGTGCGGTTCTGCTTCGCATCCTCGCGTTTTCACTGCCCTTTTCCGTCCTGCACACCTGTCTTGGCGGGTATTTTATCGGAAGGAAACAGGTAAAAGTGCCTTCCTTCGCTCAGATCGCAGAGCAGCTTTGCCGGATCGGCTCCGTACTTATTTTCTGCCATATCATGACCGCTGACGGACATTCCCCGTCCGTCTCCGTCATGGCGCTCGGCCAGATGGCCGGGGAACTCTGCTCGGCGCTCTTTTGCACCGCATGCTTTTTCCTGCTGCCATATAAGGACGATGGCGGATCCTCCCCCAAAAACGAAAAACCTCTCAGAAGAAATCTTCTTTGGGAATGCAGAAAAATCACCGCCGTCTCCGCCCCCTTAAGCGCCAACCGCATGCTGATCTGCGTCCTGCAGGGAATCGAGGCGGCCCTGCTGCCGCAGCAGCTTGTGCGGTCCGGACTTGATCCCTCCAATGCGCTCTGTGTATACGGAACCCTGACCGGAATGGCCATGCCTTTGCTTCTCTTTCCGACAGCCATCACCGGAGCGCTCGCCACACTGCTGCTCCCGGCGGTCTCGGAAGCGCGCATCCTCGGCCAGAACCACCGGCTTTCAAAAACAATCGAAGCGTCTTTTCGCGTCAGCCTTATGCTCGGGCTTTTCTGCTTCAACGTGTTCTGCCTGTTCGGAAAAGACCTGGGAAATCTACTGTTTGGAAGTTCGCTCGCGGGCCGCTTTATCCTGAATCTCGCCTGGCTCTGCCCGTTCCTCTACCTGAACACAACGCTGGTCAGCGTTCTGCACGGCCTCGGAAAGACCTTCGCCGTATCGCTGCAAAATTCCATCGGCTTTGCCGTGCGCCTTGCCGCCGTCGTCCTGCTCGTCCCCTCAAAAGGAATCGACGGCTGTTTCTTCGGCCTGTTCGCGAGCCAGCTGCTGATCTTCGCCGCGACGCTGATCACGCTCCACCGAACGGTTCCGCTCCGGCTTCCCTTTTTCTCCGTGTTCGGATGGCCGCTCCTCCTCTGCACAGCCAGTACCTGCGGGCTGCTCCTTCTGCAGAAAATACTGCCGGTACTGCAGAGCGGTTCGCCCGGCATGCTCATACTCCGGGGAGGAATTTATCTGGGACTTTTCGCGGTATTTATGCTGCCCTGCGCAAATTCCGGCAAAGTCAGATAAGAGACTGCGCGGCCCGTGTGCTGCGCCAGCAGCAATTTCCTTACACGGGCCTGTGCATAAAAGGGCCTGTGCATAAAAAGGAAAGCTCCCACAGCCCGGACCTTTCTCTGCTCCCGGCTGTGGAAGCTTTCCCTGCCATTTCATCTGTTCTCTCTGTCCGGATCGTTTTCAGTCCGTGACAAACTCTCTTTTCGCCTCATTTTTCCCGGTCATCCTGATCGGGCAGGGGGCGGCTCAGCCCTGCGTCAGGATCGATCTCACATGACTGATCTCTTCTCTGGTGGCTTTTGCCGCCGGCACATAATACTGCTTTGCTCTTGCGATCTGATAAATCTCTTCCTGTGACGTCTCACACTGATTTCTGAATTGTTTCAATGTCTGCTTTAACTGCGCGTTCTCCGTCTGCGGGATCATCTCCCCGTAGCGGATCAGTTCCCCGTTGATCGAGGCAAGTGTGTCAGATACCATCGTCTTCTCATCCATGTCCATACCCTCCTTACTGTAAGAAGCTCATAAGCTGCTGCCTGGATTCCATTGCCGACTGCGCCGATTTCTGGAAAAACTGCTTCACTCCGGGATCGGTCGCCTGGGACGCATACGCCTGCATCTTGCACTGGGTCGTTGAAAATCCTCCGATCAGATGACGAAGGTTCTGAAGATCGAGCTCAGATAATTCATTCATAATAAAATACCTCCTTCATAATACTGCGTACTGCGCTGCATTTACAGTATTTCCAGAAGGAGGTATTTTATTCACTTATTCACACTGGCAGTTTTATACCGCTTCCTGGTCCTCTCCAAGAAGCTTTCTGTAAAGCTGCTCGTATTTCCTCGCGGAATTGTTCCAGGAGAAATCCATCGCCATCGCGCGGTCGATCAGTTTGTTCCACTCACGTTTCCTGTCGTAATAAATCCCCATCGCGTACTTGAGCGTGAAGAACATCTCATGCGCATTATAATTTGCAAAGCTGAAGCCTGTTCCGGTGCTGTCGTACTCGTTGTACGGGATAACCGTATCCTTCAGTCCGCCCGTCTCGCGCACGATCGGAAGCGTGCCGTAGCGAAGGCTCATCAGCTGAGACAGCCCGCACGGCTCAAACAGAGACGGCATCAGGAAAGCGTCGCAGGATGCATAAATCTTATGGGACAAAGCTTCCGAATAAAAGATATTCGCGGAAACCTTCCCCTGATATTTCCATGCAAAATGGCGGAACATGTTCTCATACTTTTCATCGCCCGTTCCAAGAACGACAAGCTGAAGATTCTGCTGACACATTTCGTCCATCATGTAGGCGATCAGATCAAATCCCTTCTGATCCGTCAGACGGGACACGATGCCCACCATGAAAACCGAGTCATTCTGTTCCAGGCCCAGCTCTCTTTGAAGAGCACGCTTATTCTTGATCTTCTCCTTGCGGAACGTCTTTGCCGAGTAATTCTTCTCGATCAGAGGGTCTGTCTCCGGATTGTATTCATTGTAATCGATTCCGTTCACAATACCGCTCAGGCAGTTTGACCTCGCCCGCATCAGTCCGTCCAGGCGCTCGCCGTAGAAGGGCGTCTTAATCTCCTCGGCATATGTATTGCTGACTGTCGTGACAGCGTCCGCGTATACGATACCGCCCTTGAGATAATTCGCGTCTCCGTACGCCTCAAGCTTATCCGGGGCGAAATAATAAGCCGGAAGCCCGGTGATGTCGCGCACGGTCTTTACATCCCATACGCCCTGAAACTTCAGATTATGTATGGTAATGACGGATTTCATGTCCCGGAAAAATTCCCCCTCGTGGAATTTATCCTTGAGAAGTACGGGAATCAGGCCGGTCTGCCAGTCGTGACAGTGAATGATATCAGGCTGGAAGCCGATCACAGGAAGCGCGGAGAGAGCGGCCTTTGAAAAAAATGCAAACTTCTCGACATCCTGATAGATATTTCCATACGGCCTTGGTCCGGCAAAGTAGTACTCGTTGTCAATAAAATAGAACTGAACTCCTTCGTACTTCATTTCCAGAATCCCCACATACTGGGAACGCCAGGAAAGATCCATGTAAAAATGAGTGACATAATTAAGCTGATTCTTCCATTTTTCGTTCATGCACAGATACTTTGGAAGAATCACTCTGACATCAAACTCATTCTTGTCAAAATATTTCGGAAGCGACCCGGCCACATCCGCAAGTCCGCCCGTTTTTATAAACGGGACCACTTCTGATGAGACAAATAATATTTTTTTCATATAAAACCTCCGCATAATTGTTATCTTACTACCCCGATAATAAGATTATAACTCATTTTTGCAGAGATGAAAAGCATTATTCTTCCTATTATTGAAATAATTATGTCACTACCTGCTGCGGTACTCCAGCCGGATCTTGTCCGCAATCATCGCGATAAACTCCGAGTTCGTCGGTTTTCCTTTCCCGTTGCTGACCGTATAGCCGAACAGCGCGTCGATCGTATCCATTTTCCCGCGGCTCCACGCGACTTCGATCGCGTGGCGTATCGCCCGCTCCACACGGCTGGGCGTCGTCTGATGACGCTTTGCGATCGTGGGATACAGGATCTTGGTTATCGAATTCAGCATCTCCATATCCGTCACCGACATGATGATCGCGTCCCGCAGATACTGGTATCCTTTGATATGCGCCGGAACTCCCACTTCATGTATGATATTTGTGACATCTGTTTCCAGATTGCGTTCCATGTATTCCTTCCGGCTCTCATACGCGTTGATCTTCCGGATTCCCGAATGGTTTCTCTCCTGCCTTGCCTTTGTTCTCTTGATCTGGCGGAGCACCATGTCATTGTCAAACGGCTTCAGGATATAGTAATCCGCCCCCACCTCGAACGCGTCCTCCGTCGTCTTTTCCTGACTCACCGCGGATATTACGATAAACGCCGGCTTCTTGATCGCCGGATCCCGGTTCACGCGGTCCATCACGGCAAGTCCGTCGAGTTTCGGCATAATAATGTCAAGCAGCACCACGTCCGGCTTTTTCTCCTGTATTACTTCCAGAAGCTCCTCTCCGTTGGACGCTTTTCCGACTACCTGCAGCTCCTCATCGCTGTTTACGATATGATCAAGAAGTCTTACCATTCTTTCATTGTCATCAGCGATCGCAATATTAAGTTTTCCCATCACAAACTCCTCTCCTAATACTCAATTTCCTGTATACTGTCATTCCCGGGCCTGCCAGATGTTCTGTACAAAACACACTGCGTTCTAAAATGTCTGATTTTCTCAGAATTCCATTCTAGTATAACTTATCTTTCTGCTTTCGCAATCATTTTTGTGTGACAGTATCCGACAATGCCTTCTGACAGTAAATCCCTTCTGTCATAAAATATTAACGTAATTTATGGAGAATTGTGACGAAAAAATACGAATTTTTTTGTTTTTCGCTGTCGTTATATGGATTATATTGAATAAAAAATCTGTCAGGATTTATGCGCAGGCCCAGGCATGGAAACCAGCTGCCAACGCAGCACCCGGGCTGTGCAGACGGGCAGGAGGAAAAACCGCCTCCTGCCCGATCTATGTTTCCGGTATATTCTGCTCTCCCCTCATCATTGCGAACGCCTGCTCATAGCAGCGGCGGCCGGCGTCTTTGAGGTAAACGGCAAGCTCTTCCTCCATTTCCGGCAGCAGCGCCGCATATTCCGGGGCAAACCGGGTGCCGGCTTCTTCCAGGATCCGCGCGGCCGCTCCATGCAGGATCTGTCCGGGATCCTGCGCGTTCACCCGGCGTTCCTGTTCTTCGACAAACAGCTCCACCAAAACGGCGGCAATTCCCACAATATCCGTCACCTGCCTGTCGGGATTCTCCTCCCGGCGGTATTCTGACGGATATCCTCCCGTTTCGTCGTACCACCGGTGATGTCCCAGCGCCGTCATGGCATACCGCTTGGTTGACTCACAGGATTCCAGAAGCTTTGCACCGGCCTCTGTATGAAATTCGTACAGAACTTTTTCTTCCTCCAGCCATGATCTTCCGGAAAGCGCCGTGAGGTTCCCCGTCATCAGGCGGCCGACATCGTGCAGGATCCCGCTCTCGCAGGCAAACAGCAGCAGCTCCTCTTTGTGTTCGCGCACCGCCTGCACATCAGGCAGGTCAAGAACTCCTGTCAAAGATTCCGGAATTTTCTCAATGGCGCGCCGCATGATCCTGCGCGCCGTCTCCCCCGTCATCAGCAGATACGCGCAGATCTCCGGATTTCTGACGACGACAAGACGGATCAGAAAATCCTTCATCTGAATCCCGTCAGGATATTCCACAAATGCCCGCATCCCGCCAAGAAGGTTCTGAACCAGCTTTCCGTTCAGCTCATTGTTCGGCATTTTCCGGACATATCTCACCATCTGACTGTACATAAAGCTCATGATATCCTTCTTGCCCCGCAAAAGCGACCGGTCCCTCGTCAGATAGCTTCCGTACAGCGCCGGAAGATATATATTGCCGAAAATCCCCCTCTCGGAAAAATCCTCCCAGTCCTGATCCATATAAAGCTCTTCCATTTTTTTCAAAAGCTGGGGAAGGGTGCAGATCCCGCAGTGGTACTGGGCCATCTCATATTCGATCACCCAGCGGATATGGGGACGCGCACCGGTCTTCCGGCTGTTTTCCATCTGTCTCTTCCACACAAACTCCGCCGATTCCATAACCTCCCGTATAATCCGCACATCGTCCTCTCCTTTTCGAAGAAGCGTCATCTCCGTCGTGCGCTCCTGATGACTTTTATAAAGATAAGTATCCCACGGAAGGGAGGGAGTCTTCTCATGATAGGCCGGATCAGTCAGAATCTGAAAGGAACGCCTGATCGCCTCGACCTTCCCGTCCGCCTCCTCAGGATCATCCCAGCGATAGGACAGTGCAATATTGGCCATGGCTCTGTGAATATATCCCCGCGTCGCGGGATCCTCAATCTCATCATAAACTCTGAGATAAGAAGCGGCTTCCCCAAACGCCATCCCCATTTTCCAGTTGTACCTGTACTGTTTTGCGACGTCGGCAAGCTCCTGCATATACAGCAGCGCCATCCCCGTATGGTAAAGCTGGCAGATCAGCATGTCCCTCTTTTTCCATTTTCGCGCGTAGGCCACCAGAGAACAGCGCAGCATGTAATTCAGCACAAGATCGAGCTGTCTGGGCCACTGGAGCAGATGACCCGCAAACTCATCGAGCGCGGCAATCTCATCCTCATCGGCAGACACAATATCATCCAGGACGGGCATGAGGTTTTTTCGAAGAAGCTCCGTATTTTCCGCGGCGATCCCGCGTATCCGGAGGCGGTTTTCCTGGCGCTTTAAAAGAAACAAAGAGATATCCTCCGAACCATCCAGGGACAGATCAGACAGTTTCATGACAAGCTTCAGATTATCAATGTACTTTTCCTGATATTTCTTCATACATCCTGCCTCCTGCCAGCTGCCGCTCTCACGATACGAAAAAATGCTCCATGCACGAAAAAAGCAGATCCATATCAAGCGGCTTGGAAACATGGGCATTCATGCCTGCCTCGAGAGAGTTTCTGACATCCTCCACAAAAGCGTTCGCGGTCATCGCAATGACAGGAACTGTCCCCGCATCCGGCCGGTCAAGCGCGCGGATCGCCTGCGTCGCCTCCAGCCCGTTCATCACGGGCATCTGGATATCCATCAGAATCATATCATAATAAAACGGTTTCATTTTGCTGAATTTTTCGAGTGCTTCTTTTCCGTTCTCCGCGGATTCGATCGTAACGCCGCTCATGCCAAGCAGCTCCTCCGCGATCTCGCGGTTCAGTTCGTTATCTTCAACCAGAAGGATCCTCCTGCCGGAAAAATCCTGCTGCATGGCGCTCGTCCGCAGCGACTTTTTATCGTTCTCAAGCTTTCCTTCCGCGGTGAATGCGTAAAGTCCCCGGGAAAATCTGCTGTAAAACAGCGGAAGCGGAATAAACGCGTCAACTCCCGCTCTCGTAAACATATATTCACTGTGCTTCCAGTCTTTTGCGGAGAGCATCAGCACCGGGAAATCCGCTCCCATCCGCCCGCGGATTTCCGGGAGAAAGGACAGCAGCTCCACATCCTCAATCTTTTCCGAGACAAGAAACGCGAAATATTCTATCCCGCAGAACACGGCGTCGTTGATAAAATGAACCACCTGCTCCGCTTTTTTCGCCCAGTCCGTTTCCATGCCAAGCCTTTTAGCCAGCCGGATTACCTGCCCGGCTTCCTCGGCGCTGCTGTCAAAAAGCAGAATCCTGCGGCCCTTAAGCGCGTTTTCGCAGACATCCTCCGTCCCGTTTGCCTTCTGGAAGGGAATCTCAATATGGAAAGCCGTGCCTTCTCCCGGACTGCTTTCCACATGAATGCTGCCGCCCATCAGCTCGACAAGATTTTTTGTGATCGCCATGCCCAGGCCGGTTCCCTGGATCTTGCTGACCAGAGCGCTCTCCTCCCGCTCAAACGGCACAAACACGCGGGACAGAAACTCTTTGCTCATCCCTATCCCCGTATCCTTCACATCAAGATGCATTAAAACCTGATCTTTTCTGTCGGCTTTCTCCGTTATTTCAAGAAACATCGAAATGCTGCCGCCCTCCGGCGTAAATTTCACCGCATTTGACAGCAGATTAATACAGATCTGTTTCAGCCGGACAGAATCCACAACGATCCGCTCCTGATCCATCCGTCCAAGCGAAAGCGAAAAATTCTGCTGTTTCGCATCCGCCTGGGGCTGCGCCACAATCAGAATCTCATGCAGAATGTCCGCGATCTCCTCCTCATCCGTCTGGAGCAGAATCTTCCCGCTTTCGATCCGGGACATATCAAGAACTTCATTCAGCAGGGACATCATGTGATCGGAAGCCGTTCGGATTTTGGTCAGGCAGGACTGGATCTGCGCGGGAATCTCTTCCTGCATAAGCGCTATATCCGTCATGCCTATGATCGCGTTCATCGGCGTCCGGATATCGTGCGACATCTCCGAAAGAAAGCTTGTCTTCGCGCGGTTTGCCATAACCGCCTCGTTCAGCTGTCTCTGCGTCTCCCTGTAATAACTGTCCACCTTATGCAGCATGCACACACGGAAAGATTTCCACTCAAACAGAACCGCCGAATAAACGGTTTCCCCGATATGGCAGAAAATCGGATGATCATCGTTTTCCAGGCAGGAAGCCGCGTCGAGCAGCGCATCCGCCGTCTGTTTTTCAAGAATGTCCAGAATCGTGCCGCCGGGCGGACAGAGGATATCCGCGGCACTGTTCTGGTATATCGGATGAAATCCCTCCTGGGACGATTCCATAACAAGAACCGGCAGTTTCACCTGTTCCCACATACATTTCATTTGCGCGTCAAATCCCATGTACTCTACTTCCTTTTCTTTAAACCTCACGGAAACAGCCGGTCAGATTTCCCCGATCAGCTCGATCAGCCGGTTCATATCGACAGGCTTGGCCAGATGCGCGTTCATGCCGCTCTTCATCGACCGTTTCCGGTCCTCATCAAAAGCATTCGCCGACAGGGCGATGATGGGAATGCCTGCCAGATACGGATCCTCCAGTTTTCGTATGGCCTGGGCCGCCTGGTGTCCGTCCATCACCGGCATCTGGATATCCATCAGAATCAGGGCGTATTCGTTCGGCCTGGATCTCTGCACCATGTCCACCGCCACGCTTCCGTCCTGCGCCGTGTCCACCTGAAAGCCCGCGCTGCACAAAAGTTCAACCTCAATTTCACGATTGATCTCATTATCCTCCACAAGCAGGATTTTCTGTCCGCTCCTCAACCGGTCCAGCGTATTCCCTGTGTATTCCTTCCCCGCCTCTTCCTCGCGGTTCAGCCGCAGACTCAGCGTAACGGTAAAACGGCTTCCCTGATCCACCTCGCTCGCGGCTTCGATAACGCCTCCCATCCGGTCCACAATATTTCTCGTGATCGCAAGCCCCAGTCCGGTTCCCTGGACCCCGCTTAAGGTCGTATTCTTTTCCCGCTCAAAGGGTTCAAAAACATAAGGCAGAAATTCTTCTCCGATTCCGATTCCGGTATCTTCAACCACAAAACGGTAAACCGCGTAATCGTTGGAAAGCCGTTTTATCTCCGATACGGTAAGCCAGACGCTTCCGCCCCTCAGCGTATATTTGATTGCGTTGTAAACAAGATGCGTCAGAATTTCCTCCAGCTTGTTTCCATCCACGTAGACATCCGGATGCACAAGCCCCGTCATGTCCCCGGAAAATGCGATTCCCCTGAGCCGCGCCCGGGGAGAAGCCGCCGCGCAGACCTTTTCCGCAATCTCCAGGAGGCTGCACGCCGTTTCCTCTATATGAATCTGATCCGATTCGATCTTTGTAAATTCCAGCACGTCCGAGAGAAGCTGAAGAAGCAGTTTCCCGGAATCCTCGATCCTGTTCAGATATTCAAGCACCTTCTCCGGCTCGTCCTTATGCTTTTTGGCAAGCTCCGTAAACCCCGCAATCGCATTCATCGGGGTCCGAAGATCGTGCGACATATTGGCAAGAAACGTATTCCGCGCAATATTCGCGGCCTTCGCCTGCTCCAGAGTCGTCTCAAGCACTTTTCTGTGCTCCAGCTCATGCCGGACCTCATTGTCCACATTCCGGAAACCCATGACAACCTGCGCAACCTGCGTCTCTTTCCCGACGTTTACGATATACAGCTGCTGATAGGCCTCCCTTCCTTCCACCAGAACACGGTAATGGTGCTGAACCGCGTTTCTGTCAGACAGCTTTCTGCGGATATATTCCGGGCTGGTCACTTTCCTGACCAGCTCTCTGTCTTCCGGATGCACCCACATGTCAATAAAAGCAGCAAAGCATTTCCGGATCCCCGAAAGCTGATCTGTCTGCGCAAACTGAGGACGGAACAGCGGGCCAAGGCGATAGGCCTGAATCCAGTCCCGCCGCAGATCCAGATAAAAGATGGAAGCGTAATCTATGCTCAGGCCCTCTATCACTTCCAGGCGCCTTAAATGCTCCCCGCTGATCATTTCGAGCTCATCGCTGTACACCTTGATCCGGTTCTCCCATTCCTTTTCTTTGCGCCTGCTTTCATCCTGCCAGGCCAGACGTTCCTCCGCAAGCCTGTTCTTTTTCTCGGTCGCGTCGCTTATAAACACATAAAAGATGCCGCCCTCACTGTTATGTACAAAATGTCCGTAATCCTCGACCCAGCGCACCTCTCCGTCCTTGCGGATAATCCTGTACTCAACATAGTCCAGATCCAGCCGGCTGTTTTCGATCTGTTCGGCGATGCTGCGCTCAACTTCCTCAAGATCATCCGGATGAACGATCCCACGGAAGGAGTTGCCGGTCCACTTTCGAAATTCGCTAACGGAATCGCAGCAGAAAATATGCAGCATCGCGTCGTTGACATACAAAAGCTCCTCATTTCCGACCGCACGGTAAATAAAGAACCCTCCAGGCATCTCGTCCGCAAAACGTTTGATCTGGCGGGCGCTGTTCTGTTTGTATGCCTCCACCAGAGGCCACAGCTCTGTTTTCTGATATTCCTCAAGCATTTCCAGGATTTCCTGGTCCTGCTGTCCGAAGTTTTCAAAAATGGACTGTAAATATTCTGTCAGCTGATAATCACTCGTCCTGCAATCCTCCAAAACTGTACCTCCCCGTATTTCTGATAAAGAAATCATACCATTTTTTTCCTGCTGTGTCATCAAAAAAATAAA
>CANQEC010000057.1 GCA_947594335.1 uncultured Lachnospiraceae bacterium | reverse complement strand
CCCCCGCTTTATTATCTCTCTCTTCATCGCATTCCCTCCCAACCGTGTAAAAACAAAACGCACATGCTGCCTGCCGGCTCTGAAACCGCACGCCGGCCTCTCGAAACATTTTCAGTATTTTAAATATGTATATATTAGTTAAATAATACTTTTCCAAATTATATTATATTTAAGATATTGTATAAAGTCAAGTTTTTTTAGTATACGGGCCTGCGCATAAGCAGAATCGATCAGGAGGCGGCTTTCCCTCCTGATCGCCGCGCGGCCCGGGTGCTGCGACAGCAGCAATTTTCCTTACACGGGCCTGCGCATAAGAAAAAGACGGCCCGACCGCCGGAAAATCCGGCGGCCGGGCCGTCTCTGCACTGTATTAAAATAAATGATCCGCCGGTTAGAATTCCGGCTCGATCAGCCCATACGTATTGCCCTTGCGCTTGTAAACCACATTGACCTGATCCGTCTCTGCGTTATAAAAAACAAAGAAATTATGCCCGAGGAGCTCCATCTGCACACAGGCATCCTCCGGATACATCGGCTTCATGCCGAAATGCTTCGTGCGGATAATCTTCACTTCATCGAGGGGCTCTGTCTCTTTCTCAATAAACTCCTGCCTGAAATTATTCCCGCCCTGGTGCTGATGTTTGTCTATGATCTTCTCTTTGTATTTGCGGAGCTGGCGCTCAATAACTTCCTCCACCAGATCGATGGATACGTACATGTCATTGCTTACCTGCTCTGAGCGGATAATATTGCCCCTGACCGGTATCGTCACTTCAATTTTCTGGCGCTCCTTTTCAATACTCAGTGTCACAATAATCTCCGTATCCGGGGTAAAGTAGCGCTCCAGCTTTCCAAGCTTTTCCCTGATCGCATTCTTCAGACCGTCAGATACCTCGAGATTCTTTCCGCTTATCGTAAACTTCATACAACTCATCTCCTTTACTCGGGTTTTTTAATAATGCCTGCTTCATGTGCGGACATTATTGATGAATATGATTATACCATATTCTGCCTGTTTTTCAACCAAAATATCCTGTAAAGAGGATAAGAGGGGCTGTTTTGGGGCAAATTGCCGAATTTTCCGGTGCGGCTTCTTTTCCCCGGTACGTCACCTCCCAGAATCCCGGCAGCAGCGCAGAACCTCCTCAAAGGACAGATTTCCCCCGAACAGGTCAAGCGCGCTTCCGATCGTCACATCCACGCGTCCCTGCCCGAGCCGGTCAAGCAGCCGGATATCCTCATATGTCCCGACGCCGCCCGCGTAGGTTACGGGAATCCCTTTCCAGCTTCCGAGCATCCGAACCAGATCCTGCTCGATCCCCTGCGCCTTCCCCTCCACATCCGCGGCGTGAATCAGAAATTCATCGCAGTACGCGGAAAGCTCCTCAAGGACCTCAGGGCAAAGCCTGACATCGGTAAATTTCTGCCAGCGGTCCGTCACGATATAATAAGATTTGTCAGAGCAAAGCGGCTTCTGCGCGTATCCGTTCCCTTTTTTATCCTTTGGCGCTTCCTGATCCGCGTCTGTGTTTCCCGGCTGTCCTTTGGCCGGACCCTCATTTGCCGCAGACCGGCAGCTTAAATCCAGCACCAGATGTTCCCGGCCGATTTCCCGCACAAGCTTTTCCAGATTTTCATAGTGAATCCGGCCGTCCTTAAATACAAAGGAGGTCACGATCACATGCGTGGCCCCCGCGTCGAGAAACCGCGCGGCGTTTTTCTCATTGATCCCGCCGCCGATCTGCCATCTGCCCGGCTGACGGGAAAGCGCGAGAAGCGCCTGCCTTTTTGTCGCTTCATAGTACGGCGAACTCTCGGGATTCAGCATGATGACATGGCCCCCGTCAAGTCCTGCCTCCCTGTAAAACCCGGCGTAATATCCCGCGTCCTTCTCCGACACAAAGTTCTCTTTCGCGCGGTCACCCCGGTCGCAAAGAGAACCTCCGACAATCTGTTTTACTTTTCCGTTATGTATATCGATGCATGGCCGAAACCTCATGTTACGCTCCCTTCTGTCCGGAACCCGTCCGCGGATTCCTGCGCACTGTGTATCGGGCAGGAGACGGTTTTCCTCCCATCTGCTGCACACTGCCCGGCTGGAGACCGTTTTCTTTCCATCTGCCGCTCACTGCCCGGCTGGAGATCGTTTTCTTTCCATCTGCCGCACACCGCCCGGCCGGAAACTTTTTATGTCACAGGACGAATTTTCCTGTGACAGAACAGGTCCTGTCAGTGCGAAATGCCGCAGACACGGCATTTCGTCACAGTCCACATTCCCGCAAGAGGGAATCTCCATCCTGCTTTTTGGCAGCAGGCCGCGGCATCGGAACAAAAGCTTTGCCGCCGCTTCCTAATGCGCGTCTGTTTTGTTTCCGGTCAGAGCATCCCCGGCGCCCTCAACACCGTCGATCACGTCCTTCCCGGCATCCCTGACGCCGTCAATCACATCTTTCCCGGCATTTCCGACTCCGTCAAGCAGGCTGTCCGCGGCATTTCCGACCGCGCTGCCGTCCTGCTCATCACCGGTATTGTTATGATCCGTCGCGCTGTTTACAAAGCTCTTCTCAGAGTCGTCTGACACTCTGCCGCTTTTCTCCGTGCCGCCCTCCATCTGGTCGTCCGCTTCGTCTGTATCCGTGTCTTTTACCGCGGTATCGTTTTCGTCCGCCGCGCTGCTGCCGTCAGTGTCCCTGGGAATGATTCCGCTGTCTGCGTCCCCCGCGGTTTTGTCCGCGGCCGCGTCGTCTCCGGTCATATCGCCGCCGGCCGCACCGTCTTTATCCACATCCTGATCCGCAGCCGCGCCGTTATCCTTTTCATCTCCGGCAGTCACCTCATCCTGTCTGTTTTCCTGTGCCGTCTCTTCTTTTTTGTCTGTGTTCCCGCCGCTTCTGCCGTTTCCGCAGCCCGCAAGCATCGACATGCAGAGGGCGCAGACGAGACATAAGACGCATCTTCTCCAACGCTTCATAAATTTCAGTCTCCTTTTCACATTTTTGTATCTTTATGCCTTCATTGCCGGAGGGCATGGAAGGTATGTTAGTAATATGTGCTTTTTGACTGTTTTTATTCTGACGCCGGAAAATCAGTTTTCGGCTCCGATCGGGCAGGCAGGGCGCCTTCCTGTTTCAAATTTCTGTTTTGCTTTTTCGGCTTATTCGGCCGCCTTAATATGGAACTGCCAGCTCTGGTACTCATACTGCGCGGCAGGCAGACTCACGCCGCAGTTCATCAGCGCAGCTCCCGGATACCGCTTTTTCGCTCCTTCCACCTCGTAGATCTTCTCCGGGATCAGGCCGAACAGCTTCAGGCAGTTTCCGGGCGGATTGCCTTCCAGCCTGGTCGAAACGACGGTTACCAGCGCTTCGCTTCCGTCCTCCTTCGCCATCTCCCACGCATGGAAATTTTTCTCCTCAGGCGCGGTCAGACGATAGTACCGGCCATTGCGGATCACGTCGCAGTATTTTTTAAAGCAGGCGACCTGCTTTCTGATGTCCTCTTTCTCCGCATCGGTCATCTTCGTGATATCCAGTTCGTATCCAAAAGTCCCTGCCATCGCCACCGCTCCTCTCGTGGAGAGCGGCACTGTCCGCCCTGTCTGATGATTCGGGCAGGCTGACACATGGGCTCCCATCGTACTGACCGGATAACAAAACGAGGTCCCGTACTGGATGCTCATGCGGTTGATTGCATCCGTATTGTCGCTGCACCAGATCTGCGAAGCATAATGCAGCATTCCGGCATCAAATCTGCCGCCTCCGCCGCAGCAGCCCTCGATCAGCAGATTCGGATAGCGCGCAAGCAGGCGCTCCAGAACTTCATACAGCCCCAGCACGTAGCGGTGAGAGGCCTCCCCCTGCCGGTCCGCCGTGAGCGCCGTGCTGTAGACATCGCTGACGCTGCGGTTGAAATCCCATTTTATGTAATCAGCCTTTGACTGGTCGAGTACCTCACACATCTGACGGAAGATATGCTCCCGCACTTCGCGGCGCCCGAAATCGAGCACAAGCTGATACCGTCCGCGCATGGGCTTCCTTCCCGGCACCTTGAACGCCCAGTCGGGATGCTCCCGGTACAGATCGCTGTCCTCGGAAACGCACTCCGGCTCAAACCAGAGGCCGAATTTCATTCCGAACCCGCGTATCCGTTCGGCCAGTTCCCCGATCGTGCAGCCAAGCTTCTTCTCGTTGGCATACCAGTCGCCCAGGCCTCCGTTTTCCGAATTGCGCGCTCCGAACCAGCCGTCGTCAAGCACAAACATCTCAATTCCCAGCCCGGCAGCCTCCTTCGCCATTCCGATCAGTTTCTCGCCCGTAAAGTCAAAGTAGGTTCCCTCCCAGTTGTTGATCAAAATCGGCGTCCGGCTGTTTTTGTAAGGTCCGCGGGACAGGTGGTTCCTGATCGCGTCATGATAATTCCAGGAAAGCTTCCGGAATCCCGCGCCCGAATAGGACAGCGCCGCCTCCGGTGTATGGAAGGAATCCCCGGGCCTTAATTTCCAGCGGAAATTCGCCGGATGGATTCCCATGATCACTCTGGTCTGGTCAATCTGATCCAGCTCCGCCTCGCTCGTAAAATCCCCGCTGTAAAGGAAGGAAAGTCCGTAGCAGCTTCCGTTTTCCTCCGAAGTCCCCGGCTCCGCCAGGATCACAAACGGATTCTGCTGATGGCTTGAGGCTCCCCTTGTACTCCCGACAGACTGTATCCCATGGCGCAGCTTTTCCCGGCAGACATTCCGCTCCATGCAGTGTCTCCCGTAAAACGTGACCAGGTCGTAGGAACCGTACTGAAAGTCGAGGCACGCGGACATCGCTTTTTCCAGATAAATCTCCTCCTGGGAGCAGTTCTCCAGCACGACCGCGCGCGTGATAATATCGGCTTCGGGAATCACTCCGTAATACAGATGTACGAGCAGCTCCGCCGCGTCCCCTCTCATGGTCACAATCAGCGTATCCGCCTTGTCCTCATCCGCAAACATCGACGGAAGTCCGGGGATCCTGTATTTCCCCGGAAGGATCTCATGCTTCAGATAGCGCAGCTCCAGCGCGGAAGCCCCTGATCCGTAACGCACCTTCAACGCGGAATTTCTGAAATCGCCGCTGCCGAAACACGGATATTCCTGCGGAAGCGTGTCAAGCGTGTATGTCTTGTCCTTTTCCGCGTCATACGGATTGCCCGCAAAGCCGCGGTCTCTGTGATCGATCAGATAAGAATAATCGAACGATTCCGTCTTTTTCCCGTAATACGTATGCAAAAGCACATTGTGATCGTCGATCTTCATCTGATAGGTGCTTTCGTCTGTCTGCAGTGTCAGGGTTCTGTCTGTTTGATTCCAAATGATTGCCATATAATCCTCCCCGTTACTTTTTCACTTTTACGGTCACCGTAAAGGTTTTCTTTCCCGATTTCACTTTTATCTTCGCGGTGCCTGTCTTTTTTGCGGTGACCACGCCTTTCGCGGTGACAGACGCAGTCTTTTTGTCCGAAGAGACGTATGTCACCTTCTGCTGGCTTGTGACCGGCTCGATCACCGGCGAGAGCTGCAGCTTCTTCCCCTTCTTCAGCGTGACTTTTTTGGAAAGTCCCGTAATTCCCGTTGTCTCCACGGTCTTTTTCTGCACGGTCACCTTAATCTTTCCGGTCAGCCCGCTCAGCGTCTTAAGCGTGATGACCGCCTTCCCGGTTTTTGTACCGGCTGTGATCTTCCCTTTGTCATTCACCGACGCGACGGATGGTTTGTTTGATTTCCACGACGCGACTTTATCGCCTCTGGCAAGCGTGACCTTCGCCGCGCTGGTTGACTGCTTCACCTTCAGGCAGAGGCTTTGGACGTTCACTTCAAGGGTCGCGGCCAGCCGGCTTCCGGCATCGGGGACCGTGTTCGTCTCCCCACAGCCATACAGACACCCGGCTGTCTTCGTCCCGTCGCTTAAACAGGTCGCGTCGTTGTTGGATACGTACGGACCCCAGACATGCCCTGTCTCCGGCCCGACGATCTCTGTCTTTGTCAGTCCGCAGTCTTCACAGATGTAATCGGCCGTCGCGTAGCTGCGGCAGGTCCCTTCCAGGGACGAAACCTCCTTCCATCTGTGCTGTATATTTTCATATTTTTGCGCGCTCAGAACCGGCACCACAAAATTCTTTGCCCCGGAGCCTGAAAAATCTGTCCAGATTATCCGCTCGGCCAGAATCGGACTGCCGTGAAAGCCGTACGTCAGACTGCCTGCCAGAAGATATGTATCGGTAATTCCGCCCGCCTGGTCATCCCAGGTTGTATCGACCAGATACCATTTTCCGTCGTCCATCTTCACATAATTCCACATATGGGCCTCTCCGGCATCCCCGACGATCAGCGCGCAGTCAATGCCGAACTGGCTGCACAGAATCTTAAAGGCCTTTGCGTAGCCCTCGCACACAACGACGCGGTCCTTCAGAAAAACCCCGGCCGCCGTGTGCGCGGTGCCGAACACTTCCCCGTTTCCATTATCCGGATAATTACCTTTGTCATCGCCGTACGATACGGTATTGCAGATGTAATCATGGATCGTCTTCACAATCGTATACCGGTCCGCGTTTTCGGGAAGCAGTCCTTTGATGATATCCGTCTCTTTTTCGACCGCCCGGGCAAATTCGCCTACCTCGCTCTTTGCTCCCTCATAGCGCTCGTTCCCCGCCAGGAGTATTTTTGTCAGCGGCGTTTTTTTGGAGCTGGCAGGACTGCCGATCATGATAGTAGCGCTCCGCAGCCAGAAAACCTCCGGATAGTCGTAGGCAAACGCACAGTAAGCCATCTCCGCATTTTTCGATATCAGCTGGCGGTTCTCCTTAGTATCGGTCAGATCCTCCTCCAGATCATATACGACATTCTCCGTGTTCCCGGCTGCCCAGCTGTCCACAAGGGCGTCGTAAATCTTTCGGCCTTCCCCGACAAGCTGATCCCCGTAACAGCACTCATATGTGAACAATGAGCGCATGAAAATTCTGGAAGCGGCGGCGTTCGCCGCGTCTCCGCCTGCGACCGTCCTTTCTTCCAGATACGTGATCCCGTCGTCCAGAACGGGCTCCTCCCCGGATGAGTCCCCCTTCAAAATTTCGTTTTGAACTTCCCCGGGATCTGTCCCGTCCGAAAGCTCTGCCGGAACCTCCTCCATGGAAATTATCTCAACCGGCGCGCCGGAGCTTCCGGGATCTGCCAAATCAAAGGACTCTGTCTCCTGAGACGTCTCGTCTTCCTGACCGGAGGCCGGCCCGGCAGCGCTTTCGGTCCCAGACTGTTCATCTTCGGTTTCCTCCCCGGAAAGATCCGGCGCGCCGCCCGGAGGTCCGGACGTCTCCTGGCTGAGAGAATCCGCGCCCAGAATATCCGAACCGGACAAATCCCCCGGTTCCTCCGCCACCGTCAGAAGCCCTTCCGTCTCTTCCAATATGACCGCCTCTTCCTCCGCCTGCGCCGCGCCTCCGGCACAGATTGCGATCACTGCTGACAGAAGAACTGCCAGTATCCGTTTTTCTATTCTGGTTCGCATACGTCCAAACCTCCTCCTGCTGCTTTTTTACCTGTTTTGCCTATTTCACGGTCACTGTGACCACCGTCTTCTTTTTCCCTGCCTTTACGGTGATCTTTGCCTTCCCCGCCTTTTTGGCGGTGAGCTGTCCTTTGCCGCTCACCTTGACAATCTTGCTGTTCGATGAAGAAAAGCTGATCTTTTCCTTGCTCGTCAGGGGCGCGAGGGTGACCAGAAGCGTCTCTTTCGCTCCCTTTTTCAGCGTCAGTTTTTTATTTTTTACCGTGCCTGTCTTCGCGGCCACCGTTATCCCGGTGGTTTTTACATTTCCCTTCTGGACAGAAACCGTCACGCTGGCAGAGACCCCGCTTTTTAACGTTACCGTCACCTTCGCGGTACCCGCCTTCTTTCCGGTTATCTTTCCGGCCGAAGTTACCAAAGCAATCTTTTTATTGCTGCTTTTCCATGACGAAATTGAGTCTCCCTCCGCCATTTTGATCACCTTGACCGCCGTTGTGGACTGCTTCACCTTCAGAGGGATTTTTTTCACATTCAGTTTCACAACTCCCGCCGTCCGGGGGATTTCCTGCTCTTCCAGAGCCGCGCCGCACACGGTACATTTTCTGACTTTTTCACCTTTCTGGACGCAGTTCGCTTCTTTTACAATCTCCCAGTCCCCGGACAGATGGCCGAGAGCTTTTATTTCTTCCTGTTCCGTCTGTTCGCAGATACTGCAGCTTCTTGTTCTCAGGCCTGCCTCTGTGCAGCTTGCCTCTTTTGCGGTCTCCCAGCCGCTCCAGTCATGTCCCCAGGCCGGAAGCAGTCTTATCTCCGTGGCTCCGCATTTCTCACAGATATATTCCGCGGTTCCGTCTTCCTCGCAGGAAGGAGCCTCGCCTTCTTCCGGTTCCTCCTTCCAGTCGTGGACGCACCCAGTATATTTCTGCGCGCTCAGCATAGGCGGCTCAAACTCTTTCGCGTCCTCCCCGGTTGAAAATTGTTTATGGATCACACGCTCCTCGGCAATGCTGACTCCCTGAAAGCCGATCGTCCCGCTTCCCGCCAGAAAATACGTGTCCATCACCATGCCGACGTCGTCCTGATCGTCAAAGGTCACATCGACCAGGTACCACACGCCGTCCTCCATTTTCACGTTGTTCCACATATGGGCCCCTCCGGCGTCCCCGGCGACCAGGGCGCACTCGATGCCGAACCTGTCGCATAAAATTTTGAACGCCTTCGCATAGCCCTCGCAGACGATTTTTGATTCCGGGTAAAGGAAAAATCCCGCCGCCGTGTGCGCATACGGGCTGATAAACCACTGATCGTAGGTCACTTTGCCGCAGATATAGTCGTGAATCGCCTTTACCACGACTTCCTGGCTGCTTCCCGCCGCAAGACCCGCGCTGATCTCCTGGCAGGCCGTGTCCACCGCGCTGTCAAACCGCGCAACATCGTCCATCGCGTTTTTATAATACTCCCAATCGCATCCGATCGTCACCTCATGAATCTCAACCGTATTTGGGACATCATAGGAAGGGACAATGTCCCATCCCCAGACGACCCCGTAAGCCCAGAAAACTTCCGGATAATCGTACAGCAGCGCATCCACTGCGGCACTTACGCTGCGCCCAAGCTGATCGGCGGCCGCGATATAATTCGGATCCCTTTTTACATTGGTCTGACTGCTGACCGTAGCCCGGATTGGATCACTCAGTGTATAAGTGACATCCTCCGTTCCCCGATCCGTCTTCCACGCCTTTTTCAGCGCCTCATATATTTTCCGGGATTCTCCCTCAAGCTGATCCCCGTAACAGGTGCCATATACCGCCTTCTCCAGAATGGCGCTGACTCCCCCGGATGTGATCGGAACGGCGCCCGAAGAATCGACGGCAAGACCAACTTTGTGAAGAGCTTCCTCATTCCATGTGCCGGCAGCCTCTGACGTATCCGCGCTGCCCGCGGGATCATCGACGATCTCCGCCCCTTCAATAAGAATATCGGCGGGCGTTTCCTCGCAGACGACCCCCCCCAGTTCCTTTTCCGGCTCGTTTGAAGGTACAGCGCCGTCCGGGATCAGAAGCTCCCCGTCAGCAGGGATCTCCTCCTCCAAAACCGGCGCCGCGGTCGTCTCGTCTCCCAGGAAAATTTCTCCCTCCTGGTCTTCCTCCCGGACAAAAGAAATTTCCGCCTCCTTTGGATCTTCCCCGGCGAATACATACGTTCCCCATCCGGCCGGCATCAGCATAGCTCCCGCAAGGAGCAGAGCCGTTATTTTTCTGATTTTGTTCTGCAGACTCATTTTCCGCCTCCTTCTGCATATCTGTTCGTTTCCGGACATAAAACCTGATCTCTCCAAAATGCTCATGCCCCGCATGCAGGGCTCTTCATAAATATAAAGCTCTTTGATTTTATCATGAACTTTCGCCCGTTGTAAACAACAGATTGCGTTCCAGCCGCGCTGCCGCATGGTTTTCGTTTTTGGGGACAGAAAGACACGCTGTTTTGTCTTTGCTGTCATAAATCCATACCCCGTCCCATAAAATGAATTAACAATAACCCCGGAGCGCTGCCATGAACTCCAAACCAAAAATCATTGTACTCAGGATGAGGGAAATCGTCTACACAGTCTTCCTGGGCCTGCTCGTTATTTTGCTGCTCCTCTGCCTTTTTCTGATGTTCTCACCGGGACAGTCCGGCGGAGGCGGGCAGACGGGAAGCACCGAACGGCAGACGGCGCAGACAGACGAAACCGCTGCGGACACAGGAAAGCAGAGCGAAACGCTGCCGCAGATCACGGAACAGAGGGAGGCGGACACGGCGGGACAGCCAGATACGGCAGTGCAGACTGGCGCCGCGGGAATATCCGGCACAAAGTCAGCCGCCGCCGTATCCTCTTCCATGGTCTTTACGCCCGGCGTCTATACTGTTCCCATTTTTCTCAATGATGCCGCCGCGGATGTCGAAGTCACGGTTGACGCGGATCATATTAACGCAATCCGCCTTGTGAACCTGAATGAAGCAGTCGAGACCATGTATCCTCTGATGACGCCGGCACTTGAAAATCTCACGTCACAGATCCTTCAGAGGCAGACGACCGACGGAATCACATGCCCGCAGGAAAGCCGCTACACCTCGCAGCTCCTTCTGAACGCGATATCAGACGCGCTCGATATTGCCGCGGCAGACTAAAGTTATGCAAGGGCCTGATTAATCGAGCAGGAGGCGGGTTTCCTCTTGCTCGCCGCGCGGCTCAGGTGCTGCGTCAGCAGCTGGTTTCCATGCCTGAGCCTGCGCAAAAAAACTGCACCGTACTCCACGATGCAGTTTTTTTCTGTCCAGCCTGATTCTTTTTAATCTCTCTGTTTGTCCCTCGCAGCTAATACATACGGCACGGCAACAAACAAAACACCTCCCACAATATTCCCCAGCGTAACAACCACAAGATTATACACGATTCCGCCCAGGCCGATCGCCGCCTCATGCGGATTCAGAAATCCGACGGCAAAAAATGTCATATTGGCAACACTGTGCTCAAAACCGCAGGTGACAAACGCCATGACGCAGCCGATATTCATCGCAAGCTTTGCACCTTCCGATTTCAGTTTTGCACCGCACCAGATTGCAAGGCAGACACAGATATTGCAAAGAATTCCTTTTGTGAACAGATTCAGCGGCGTTCCCGCGATCTTTGCGGCCGCAAGCGCCGCGAAATTGTTTCCGACCGCGTCGTCGGCTCCCGGGATCCCGGTCAGTGTAAAGACGACCGCGGATACGACCGACCCGGCGAGATTGCCGAGCCAGCATACAGCCCACAATCTAACCACGTTCCCCCAGGAAGCCGTCTTCTTCAGCCCGGCGACGCCCATCACAAAATTATTCCCCGTGAACAGTTCCGCTCCTGCCACCGTGACCAGGCACAGACCGACAGAGAACACAAGACCGTTGATCAGTCTCGTCGAATAAGCTCCCCCGGCAGAGAAGACGCCTCCCACGATCCCCATCAGGAAACAGCCGAACGCGATAAACATGCCTGCCATAAAGGACAGCACAAAATACCCCGCCGGATTGTCTGACAACAATTTCAGTTTGTTGTCCGCAGTTTTACAGACACCGTTGATTTCATCCCTGAACATAGATTTCCTCCCTT
>CANQEC010000056.1 GCA_947594335.1 uncultured Lachnospiraceae bacterium | reverse complement strand
AGCCTTTCTGTATTTATACTGATCAATGAGGTGGATCATATGTTTGCAGACAGGGCAAGGATTATCCTCCGCTCAGGAAAGGGCGGCGACGGACATGTCAGTTTCAGGCGCGAGCTGTTTGTACCGGACGGCGGTCCGGACGGCGGGGACGGCGGAAAAGGCGGGGACGTCATTTTTGAGGTGGATACGGGACTGAATACCCTGGCCGATTTCCGGTACCGGAGAAAATTCTCCGCATCGGATGGGGAGCCGGGAGGCAAGCGCCGCTGCCACGGGGCGAACGGAGACGACATCATTCTCAAGGTTCCGGCCGGAACAGTCATCAAAGAGGCTCAGAGCGGGCAGATCATCGCCGATATGTCAGGGGAAAACACAAGGCAGACGATCCTCAAAGGCGGCAGAGGCGGCAACGGAAACATGCATTACGCGACAGCCACAATGCAGGCGCCGAAATATGCGCAGCCCGGCAAAGAAGCGAAGGAACTCGAAGTTATTCTTGAGCTGAAACTGATCGCGGATGTGGGACTTGTCGGGTTTCCCAATGTCGGCAAATCCACGTTCCTTTCCCGCGTGACAAATGCCCGGCCGAAGATCGCAAACTATCATTTCACAACGCTCTCGCCGAATCTCGGCGTTGTGGATCTTGACGGCGGCGGATTTGTGATCGCCGATATTCCCGGTCTGATCGAGGGCGCGTCGGAAGGAATCGGACTCGGACATGAGTTTCTCCGCCACATTGAGCGGACAAAGGTCATGATTCACATTGTGGACGCCGCGTCCGTCGAGGGAAGGGATCCGGTAGATGATATCAGAAAGATCAACGCGGAGCTCGCGGCGTACAGCGAAGAACTGACGCGCCGTCCGCAGGTGATCGCAGCAAATAAGATCGACGCACTCTATGTGGAAGAGGGCAGCGAGGATCCCATCCAGCGTCTGAAAAATGAATTTGAACCCTGCGGGATCCCGGTTTTCCCGATTTCAGCGGTCACAGGCAAGGGCGTAAAGGAACTTCTTTTTTACGTGCGCTCCATGCTCGAAAACCTTCCTCAAAAGGTCACTGTTTTTGAACAGGAATACGATCCTGAGCTTCATCTGACGGATGAGAATCTGCCGTTCACTGTAGAGAAAGCCCAGGAGGAACATACCTTTATCGTTGAGGGTCCCCGCGTCGAAAAAATGCTCGGTTACACGAATCTTGAATCGGAGAAAGGGTTCCGGTTTTTCCAGGAATTTCTGAAAGACAACGGGATTCTTGAGCAGCTCGAAAGCCTTGGAATAGAAGAAGGCGATACGGTCCGCATATATGGACTGCAGTTTGATTATTATAAATAAGGAGACAACTATGACAAGCAGGCAGAGAGCATATTTAAAAAGTCTTGCGATGAATCTTACGCCCATCTTTCAGATCGGAAAAGCAAGCCTGACTCCCGAGAATACGGCCGCCATAGCGGAAGCGCTCGAAGCGCGTGAACTGATCAAGATCAGCGTACTCCAGAATTGTATGGACGATCCGAACGAACTGGCACAGATTGTATCCGAGCGGACGCATTCCCAGGTTGTCCAGGTGATCGGCAAGAAGATTGTCCTCTACAAAGAGGGAAAAGACAAGAAAAAGAAGATTGAACTGCCCGCACCAAAAAAGACCGGACAAAAATAATCTCCGGGAAACATCAGGAGGTCTGGCGCAGTCATGGATACGGGAAAAACAAAACGCGTGGGAATCATGGGAGGAACTTTCGATCCCATTCACAACGGACATCTGATACTGGCAGAATGTGCCTATGAGCAGTTTCATCTGGACAAGGTCCTTTTCCTGCCCAACGGCAATCCTCCGCACAAGCAGGAGAGCAGTGTCTGCGCTTCCGTAAAGGACAGACAGGAAATGGTCAGGCTCGCAATCGTAAACAATCCGCATTTTGAACTGGACACGGAAGAAATGCGCCAGCGCGCCTGCAGCTATACAAAGGATACGCTCCGCAGACTTTGTGAAAACCACCGTGATACGGAATATTATTTCATCATCGGCGGGGATTCCCTGATGTCCTTCGACCGGTGGCGAGGCCCGGATGAGATCTGCCGGTACTGTGTGCTGCTCGCGGCGGTGCGCGATCAGATGGATCCGATACAGATGCGGGACCGCATGAATTTTCTCCGCAGGGCCTACGGCGCGAAAATCGAGAAGCTTCACACACCGGCTCTTGACATCTCTTCAAGCCGTCTGCGGCAGATGCGTCAGGCCGGAGAATCCATCCGCTATTATCTTCCGGATACTGTCTACGACTATATCAGGAAAACAGGACTATATCAGAATAACAGCACCGACGGCATACAGGATAACAAGTAAAGGATGATTTTGGACATGAGCAGTTATAATATTTCTAAGATGCAGAAAAAACTCCGAAAATACATTGATGAGGAACGCTACCGGCATACGATCGGAGTCATGTACACAGCAGCCTCCCTCGCAATGTGCCACGGCGCCGATATGGAAAAGGCAATGGTGGCCGGACTGCTTCATGACTGCGCAAAATGCATTCCGAATCATAAAAAACTCAGGCTCTGCGAGCAGTACCATATCCATGTTTCCGAGGCGGAAAAAACCGCCCCGTACCTTCTGCACGCACCGCTGGGGGCAGGCATCGCCAGGGACAAATACGACGTAAACGATCAGGAAATCCTGAGCGCGATCACATGGCACACAACAGGACGGCCCGGAATGTCTCTTCTGGATAAAATCATTTATATCGCTGATTTTATAGAGCCGATGCGCTGCAAGGCATCCAACCTTCCCGAGGTCCGCCGCCTTGCCTTCGAGGATCTCGATATGGCCGTCTATGTGACGCTTCGGGATACGCTGCATTATCTGAAAAACAGCTCCAGCCTCGATACCCGCACGGTTGAGGCATATAATTACTACAAAAGGATCATCAGGGAAAAGGAGGATTAATACATGGCCGGAAAAAATTCCAGAGAAATGGCAAAGCTCGCATACGAAGCGCTTGCTGATAAAAAAGCGCAGGACATCAAGATCATAAATATTGAGGAGGTCTCTGTACTTGCCGATTATTTCATCATAGCATCGGGTTCCAACCGCAATCAGATTCAGGCAATGGCTGACAACGTGGAAGAAATTCTCCATAAAGCCGGTTATCCCGTACGTCAGACGGAGGGATACAGCACGGCGAACTGGATCCTTATGGATTTCGGCGACCTCATTGTCCATGTATTTGACTCCGAAAACCGTCTGTTTTATGACCTTGAACGCATTTGGAGAGACGGCAGAAGCATCACGGCGGAAGAACTGGATTAAGCATCAGAAACAGGAGAAAGATTATGGCAGCAGATAAAAGATTTTTAGTTAAAAGTATTCAGAAAAAGAAATCTCTGATCGTTGCTTACTGCGCATACACAAACATGCCGCTGGTTGTCTGCGATCCGGAGACCTTCAGTGATCAGGTATTTCTGTTTGACACGGAGTCACAGCTCCAGGAATTCGCAAAAACCTATACGGAAAAGAAGATCCCGCTTAAGGGAGTCAAATATGAAAACAAAAATTTTCTCGCCTTTTTTTCCATTTTGTTCAATATCGGCGTAAATGAACTGGTCTTCGTAAGCGCCGGAGGCAGAGAATCTCTGGAACTGACTGATCTGGTCAGGCGGCCTGATTTTTCCAGACTTCCGAAAGAGAAACAGCCGGTCTCAAATCCGGAACTGCAGCTCACAGGTCTTTATTTTATGCAGGAAGCGGCAAGGCCCGTACCAAACGAGGAGAAACCCCAGCTTGCGGACCTTGAGGAAGAGCTTTCCGCAAATCTTCTGAAGGCGCGCTATATCCTTCCGATCGAACTTCTCGAAGGGCCGGAGAGCGACGCTGAAAAGCTGAAAAACCGAAAATACAGACTTCCAATCCTGAAAACAAAAAACGGCGACATTTTTCAGCCGCTGTTCACCGATCCGATGGAACTTGGAAAATTCAATAAAGGCAACAAATTCAAGGCGCTGGCAATGCCGTTCGGAAACCTTTCAAAACTTCTGATCAAAGATTCCAAGGGATTTCTTCTGAATCCCGCAGGCTTTCATATTGCCATGCCAAAGCCTCTGCTCGACGGTCTGCAGAGCCGTTTTGAGACAGAAGGGCAGTAGTTTAGTCGAGCAGGAGGAAAACCGCCTCCTGCTCGATTTAAATATGCGCAGGGGGAAAGCTGCCCCCTGCTCGATTATAAACATATCAGAAAAAACGCAGAACGCCGAATACCTTTCCGAGAATTTTCAGATCCTTCACGCGGATAGGCTCCATCTGGTCATTCGCAGGCTGGAGGCGGCAGCAGTCCTCCTCCTGGTAGAAGGTTTTGACCGTCGCGCCATCGTCTATCAAAGCTACCACAATATCCCCGTTCTCGGCTGTCTGCTGCTGTCTGACAAGAACGCGGTCGCCGTTCAGTATCCCCGCATTAATCATGCTGCTGCCCTTGACCGTGAGCATGAACGTCTGCTCATTTGGCATGTATTCAGACGGAATCGGAAAATAACCCTCGATATTCTGCTGGGCAAGCAGCGGCTCGCCTGCCGCCACAGTGCCGATCACCGGCACATTTACCATCTCGCGGCGAAGCATCTGAAAGGATTCATCCAGTATTTCGATTGCCCGCGGCTTTGTGGGATCGCGGCGTATATAACCGTTCTTTTCGAGAGATTCAAGATGAGAGTGAACCGATGAAGTCGATTTCAGCTTCACAGCCTGGCAGATCTCACGCACAGTCGGCGGAAAACCCCGCTCCAGCAGTTCATTCTTTATGTATTCAAGAATCTCCTCCTGTTTTTTCGTAATCCTCTCTGACATGAGACATCCTCCCATCCCTTTGTTCAGTCTTTTTGGACAATTATAACATAGAAGCAGCAAAAAAGTAAACAGATGTTTTTCTTTGAAATCCTTTAATAATTCCGTCCGCTTTGTTTTCTTGTATTCTCGAAAGGACGGTGTTATAATGAACCCATGCTGATTGGCAGATCATGCGGCTGATCAGCCATGGAAATACATGAATCATATTTACGGAAAGAGAGGTCAGATTATGAAACGTAAACTGCTGGCTGTTTTCATGAGTGCAGTCTGCCTGGCCGCAGCGGCGGTTCCGTCCTCAGCTGTTTTCGCTGACGGACAAAAGGTCGTCACGCTCGGCGCGGATCTGTCAGAAGAGCAGAAACAGGCAATTCTTCGCTATTTCGGCATTACAGGGCAGAATCTCCAGACACTCACAATCACAAATCAGGATGAAAGAAATCATCTTGGCTCATACGTTCCTCTGGAACAGATCGGAACAAGAACCTACAGCTGCGCGCTGGTCAATCCGACGGCGTCCGGCGGTATTCAGGTAAAAACCGCAAACCTTTCATGGGTAACGAGCAATATGATCGCGTCCACTTTGTCCACATCCGGCGTTGTGAACTGCGAGGTACTTGCGGCTGCTCCGTTTGAAGTGTCCGGTACGGGCGCTTTGACCGGCATTCTGATGGCCTATGAATCCGCCGTCGGAACCCCTCTGGATACCTCCAAAAAAGAGGTTGCCACGCAGGAGCTCGTCACCACGGCCACCGTGGCAAACACAATCGGACAGCAGCAGGCTGCCAGTATTGTAAATGAAACCAAGATCCAGGTAATACAGGGACATGTCATTGACGAGCAGCAGATCATGGATATCGTGGAAGAAGCAGCGGAGGATCAGGATGTCGCGCTTTCGGATGATGACCGTGCCCTCATCACAGATCTTCTTGAAAAGATCGCTGAGCAGGAATACGATTATGATGAAATGAAAGACACGCTTGAACGTGTGGAAAATAATCTGGATGCGCTTACGGCAGCGCAGAATGCTCCCGCGCAGCAGATCGAGGGAAGCGGAACCATCAGCACGGAGGCTGTTCCTGAGACCGGAGCCCCGGCAGAAGAGGAGGAAACCGAACCGGAGACGCTGGCACAGGACAGCATTCTGACCGCCACGGATGATTCCGCGCTCGGAGAATCCGTTATTTTCGACGCGACCAACCAGGAGGCGATCCCGGAAGGCGCGCTGACTCCGGAAGCTTCCGTTCCCGAGACGCAGGCGCCGCAGGATAGTATTGTGATTCCGGAAGCGACCGACATCTATGTAAGTCCGGATGCCGGGACAAATCCCGGGGAGCAGGCTGACGATTCCATTTTTAACGGTCAGACCGGAGAATCCCTGGAAATGCCTTCTGATGGAAACCTTTCTGATGAAAACCTTTCTGATGGAAGCGACTCCGAATACTACATTCCTGACGGAACCACAGATGTTTTCCCGCCGGCGGATGCGGGAAATGAAGAACTCCCCCCAGACAGCAGTCAGGATTACGCGGACGAACCTTCTGGCGAGGATTCCGATGACGGAGGCTGGTTCTCTGACTGGTTCTCCTCTGACGACGACGCAAATTCCGGAGCAGATGCCGGTATTGGAGATGAATACAGTGAAATTCCTGAGGATAACAGCGGAATTTCTCCCGAGGAAATACTTCCGGAAGAAGCAGAACAGCAGATTACCGAAGCCCCGGCTTTGGAAGAAGCGGCGCCTGTCGCCATCCCTCTGACCGATCTGCGTTTTGTCGAAGTTACTTCAAACGCAACAGATTTTGAACCGCTGCCGGCAGGGATCAGCGAGCTTACCATCTGTTTTGCAAACGAAAATTATGTCCCGGGGACAGGTACTCTGACAGTCAGCAGGGAAAGCGACGGATCCGTATTTGATACAGTCTCGGCGGATGAATCCGACCGTGTCAGGATCGAACCGATCAGTGATTATGACCTTCTCGGGCAGTATGGCTGGGAGTCGGGTTATCAGATGGTTATTTCCCTGAATAAACCTCTTGAGGCCAACGAATCCTTCTATGTTACATTTACAGAGGATCTGCTCGCATCGGCGGACGGAACGGCTCACCTGGAGGCCCTGGAGGATACGGAAAACTGGTGCATCAGCACGCTGGCCGACGGCCTTGTCCTTGACCGGACTTCACCGTTCTTAACAGCCGGTACCTCCGTAACCGGACATATTCTGATGGATACCGAGCTCGGCGCCGTAAGCGCATCCATTTCAGATGCTGATCCGGCTGTTGTATCCTTTGATACAACGGAATTTTCCTCTGATGCGCCTGACTTTACCGCAGCATTTAACGGAACCGGCACAACAACTTTCCAGATTACGTATTTTGACGCGGATGGAAATTCAATCTATATGATCGACTATACATTGACGGTCAGATAAACCTGGGTTAATTTCATGAGCCGGGGCGTCTTTTCGGGGACGTCCCTGCTCATCTATTTGAAAAACATGTGTTTGTCGTATAGATCTGTTGTACTGCTCTGACAGATTATTATTTAAAAAAGGAAAATCAAAATGAACAATCATTCAATTCCTTATCATGATCAGGTGACGATCCAGAACACATTAAAGCTCAGAGAAGTTTTGAAGACGCTGCCTCCGTTCGCAAAAGATTATTTTCGTGCGATCGAACCTGTTTCATCAGCTAAGACAAGAATTTCCTATGCATATGACATACGGATTTTTTTTAATTTTTTATTATCAGAAAATCCTTCATTAAAAGGAAAACAGATGTCGGATCTGACGGTCGGCCTGCTTGATCAGATTCAGGCTGTTGACATTGAGGAATATATGGAATATCTGAAGGTTTACGATTCGGCCGAGGACGACCGGATTCAGACGAACGGGGAACGCGGACTAAAGCGTAAAATGTCGGCGCTCCGCAGTTTTTATGCGTATTATTATAAACGTGAAATGATCCGGACCAATCCGACGCTTCTTGTTGATATGCCGAAGCTTCATGACAAGGAAATCGTGCGTCTCGATGCCGACGAGACCGCCGAACTTCTCGACTATATTGAGAACTGCGGCAGCGAGCTCACCGGTCAGAAAAAGGTTTATTACGAAAAGACAAAAGAACGTGACCTTGCGATCGTCACGCTGCTTCTGGGGACGGGCATACGTGTCTCCGAATGCGTCGGCCTTGACGTCGGGGACATTGATTTCAAAAACGGCGGAATCCGCGTCGTGCGCAAAGGCGGCTCTGAGATGATGGTCTATTTCGGTGAGGAAGTCGAATCCGCGCTGCAAAAATATCTGGAATACCGAAAAGGCATCACACCGGTAGCCGGCCATGAGAATGCGCTTTTTTATTCCACCCAGCGCAAACGGATCGGTGTCCAGGCTGTGGAAAATATGGTAAAAAAATATGCGAGAGAAATCACGACCACCAAAAAAATTACTCCCCATAAGCTGCGGAGTACCTACGGCACATCCCTCTATCGGGAGACCGGAGATATTTATCTGGTGGCCGACGTCCTCGGGCACAAAGATGTCAACACGACGCGAAAACATTACGCTGCGATGGATGACGACCGCAGGCGGCGCGCCGCTTCCGCTGTCCGTCTCAGGGAAACTCCTTCCTCCAAAGACAGCGCACGAAACAGCTAGGATTCAAGAATTACGGTAAAAGGTCCGTCATTGCAGAGACGGACTTTCATTTTTGCCCCGAAAACTCCTTTTTCTACCGTCGGCAGGATCTTCTGACACTCGGAAATAATATACTCATACAGCTCTTCTGCCGCGTCCGGAGCCCCTGCTTCCGTAAAGGACGGCCTGTTTCCTTTTCTGCAGTCCGCATACAGCGTAAACTGTGAGATCAGAAGCAGTTCCCCTCCCACATCTTTCAGAGACAGATTCGTTTTCCCGTCCTCATCCGCAAAAATCCTGAGCCCCGTCATTTTCCGGACAAGCTTGTCCGCATCGGCTTTCGTGTCGTTTTTCCCTACTCCGATCAGCACCAGAAAGCCGTTCCCAATCGAGCCGACTATCTTCTGCTCCACTTCCACCGATGCCTCCGTTACTCTCTGGATCACAAATTTCATTTTATGTTCCTTCCTTCGTTTGTTTATTTTCCCGCCCCTTCTGATCCCATGCGCAGCTTTTTCAGAAGCGCCTCAAAATACTCCGGAAGCGGTGCTTCCACTTCAAGATACTCTCCCTTGGAGGGATGGATAAATCCGAGCGTCATGGCATGAAGCGTCTGTCCCTGCAGTCCCGGAAACGGGCATTTTGCCGGACCATACACATCATCTCCAAGCACCGGATGTCCGATGCTTTTCATATGTACGCGTATCTGATGCGTCCTTCCGGTCTCCAGGCGGCATTCAATATAGGTAAACCGCTCAAACTTTTCCAGCACACGGTAATGCGTAACAGCCTCTTTCGCGTTCGGAACATTGACCGCCATCTCCTTTCGCTTCACCGGATGACGTCCGATCGCCGCACGCACCACACCGTCGTCTTCCAGCCTTCCGTGTACAATCGCACGGTAACTGCGCGTGATGGAATGTTCCTTCAGCTGCTCTGCCAAGGCTCTGTGCGCGTGATCATTTTTACAGATTACAAGCGATCCTGTTGTATTTCTGTCAATCCGGTGAACAATCCCGGGTCTGAGCACGCCGTTGATCCCCGACAGATCCTCTTTGCAGTGATACAAAAGCGCGTTGACGACCGTGCCGCTGTAATGCCCTGCCGCTGGATGAACCACCATATCCTTCGGCTTATTTATGACAATCACATCCTGATCCTCATACAGAATATCGAGAGGAATATCTTCCGGGCATACTTCCAGGCTGGCGGCCTCGGGAACCGTCAGCTCAACCACATCCCCGGCGCGGAGTTTTCCCCCGGCCTTGCCCTTTTTCCCGTTCACAAGAGCCATTCCGTCCCGGATCAGCTTTTGCAGATAAGAACGGGTCAGCCCCTCTGCTCTCTCCTGGAGAAACACGTCAAGGCGCATCCCGGCACATTCCGGCGCTGCTTTAAGGCACAGCTTTTCCGCTTCTTTTGAATCCCGCAGTTCCTCATACTCCAGCATATTGCTTCCCCTTCGTTCCTGAACGCTCATACTGCCCGCGGCAGCGGGCGCTGCCATGGATAAGGTCTTTTTGATATTCTGTCAGTCTCATTCCCGGCGCCGGAAAGGATTCAGAAATCCAAACGGCTCATCCTTGTAATACGTAAACAGAAGCAGAGTCATCATAACGACCCCGATGCTCACATAACAATCCGCCAGATTAAAGACAGGAAAATCAATCAGAGAAAAATACAGGAAATCAACCACATAGCCGCGTATAAGGCGGTCGGCCACATTTCCAAAAGCTCCTGACGCAGTCATGACGCAGATGACCTTAAGCGGCACATACCGCTTTCCCTGCGGAATCTTCCTGTATACAAGGCCAATATACAAAATGATCACAAGCGCAACCACAGACAGCAGCGCCTGCTTTCCGCGCATAATCCCAAAAGCGGCGCCTCTGTTCTCAAGGTAATACAGCTCAAAAATCCCCGGAATCAGCGGAAGATTCCCCCGCCCCTTCAGGAAGACGGAGACGGCCATTTTTGAAAGCTGATCGGCTGCCGTAAGCACAAGAAACCAGAAAATCCCCCATGCAAAGCTTTTCGTATTCTTCTTCATCTTTTACCTTTCAAAACGTCAGCGGGTGCCTTTGTAAATCGGGCTCTCCTGCTCCTCTTCCAGCATTGCGGCATTCATGGAATTGACCGCCTCGAGCATCTCCTCATCCGTGACGTCATAATCAATGTATGCTTTTCCGATCTTCTTCAGCAAAATAAAGCGGATCTTTCCGGCATTCATTTTTTTATCTTTTCTGGTTGCCGCAACGATATCCTCCGACTGAAGGCCGTCAAAAGTAATCGGAAGTCCGAATCCGACGTTCATATCGCGGATCTCATAAAATTCATCCTCATCCAGATAGCCGCGTTTCCACGATATGTAGGCGGCCGCAACCATGCCGAGCGACACGCACTGTCCATGAAGCAGTTCGAAATTCTTGAGCTTCTCTATGGCATGGCCGATCGTATGGCCGAAATTCAGAATTGCGCGCTCTCCTTTTTCATGCGGATCCTTCTCGACAACGGACCGCTTGATCTGGCAGCACTGTTCAACCATATAGCGAAGCGTATCCTTATCACGCTCCTCTATCTCTCCCATATGTTCAATCGTCCACTCATAAAAATCCGCATCGCGGATCAGACCGGATTTGAGAAGCTCAGCCATTCCGCTTGCAAACTGATCCTCCGGAAGTGTAGACAATACCGATATATTAATATAAACAAGGGCCGGCTGATGAAAAGCTCCCACCATATTCTTATAGCTGTCAAAATCCACTCCGGTCTTTCCCCCGATACTGCTGTCGATCTGAGAAAGAAGGGTCGTGGGGATCTGGACGAAGCGTATGCCGCGCAGATAGGTAGCAGCCGCGAAACCAGTCAGATCTCCCGTAACTCCGCCGCCAAGCGCAACAAGAACATCCTGCCTGTCAAATCCTTTCCGGATCAGATGCTCATACAGTCCGCGCACTGTGTCAAGCGTTTTGTATGATTCCCCCGCGGGAATGATATATTCCTCAACCTGTCTGCAGGCAGGCAAAAGACAGGCTTTTACTTCTTCCAGATACAGCGCGGCCACGTTTGTATCCGTCACAATGCAGACTCTGCGCTCCAGAAGGTCCAGCTCCGAAATACAGTCCGTCAGCTTCTTAAATGATTTTTCCAGAAAAATGTGATAGGCGAAATGACCATTCTCCCTCACCGCGATCGTATTTTTATCATTCTG
>CANQEC010000055.1 GCA_947594335.1 uncultured Lachnospiraceae bacterium | reverse complement strand
ATGTACTTTTCAGTAAATCAGGTTATACAGCGGAACTGAAAAATTATGCGGCGGCAGAAGATATCATTCTTCTTTGAACTTTTCCGTTCGCGGCTGCCAGCTGCCGCAGCTTCGGCCGGCAGCCGCGCTTATTTAGTCCTCGTCCTCGATCTCCACCTCAGCGTGGATAACCTCCCGGATCCGCTCATCGACATCGATCTTTCCGAGCGAAACTCTCTGTATCCCCTCGTCGGCCGCAAGGACAAATTTCACCTCGACGCGTTTCCCGATCTTCTCCGCGATAATCTGCTCCAGTTCCTCAATGCGGTCCCGGTTGTCCAGGTAATGCTCGGCAAGGAAATCCGCGAACACAACATACAGCCGGCCGTCACTGTCATCCTGCACATTGAATTTTGGCTCAGCCGACGACAGCAGAACACGGAAACGGCCGCTCGTCTCGGAAATGATGGACTTCCACATCGCCCGAACCTGCTTCAGATCCTCCGGCGCCGTTTTCTGATACGGCGCGGCAGTTTCATACGGGTCCGCTGCGGCTTTCTGATACGGCGCAGCAGTTCCATACGGATCCGCCGCGGCTTTCTGATACGGCGCGACAGTTCCATACTGATCTGCTGCGGCTTTCTGCTGCGGATTAAAGTCCCCTCCCGATTCACCCGGCTCATCGCCGGCGGGCTGCATCGATGCCATCGCATTATAATAATCGTCCTCCGACGGATATCCTCCTGCGGCGGGATCGTCCGAATATTTTGCAGGGCCGCCCAAAATCACAGGATACACTCCGCCTGGCTGATTTCCGATCTGTTCCAGCTTTTTCTCGAGCTTTCGGATCCGCTCCACCAGCGACAGCTCGTCCCGCTCAGATTCCGGCTTACAAAGCCGGATCAGGGCCATCTCAACCAGGACACGCCTGTTTGTGGAATTGCGGATCGTGTTGGACAATTCCGAAAAGATGCGTATATACCGCATCAGCGTGTCCTCACGGATCATGGCGGCCTCCTCGTAAAGCTGCGCCAGATTTTCCGTCGAGACGTCAAGCACGTCCTCCATATCCTCCGAGGCTTTGAGAAGCATCAGATTGCGCAGATACCAGGCAAAATCGCTGACAAACTGAAGCAGATCCGTCCCCTTCATGATCAGGGAATCCAGCGCGCCGATCAGCCCGGTAATATCTTCGGCGAGCAGCTTCCGCAGCAGACCGCTGTACACATCCGTATCGACGGCGCCGAGTACTTCAAGCACCTTGTCATACGTCAGTGTTTCTCCCAGATAAAATGAGATGCACTGATCAAGGAGACTGAGCGCGTCGCGCATGGCTCCGTCGCTTTTCTTTGCCACATAGCGCAGCGCCTTCTCCTCGGCATTAATCTGCTCCTTCTCCATCAGCTCCTTCAGCCTCTCAAGTATGGTTTCCTGGCTGATCCTTCTGAAATCATACCTCTGGCATCTCGACAGAATCGTCACGGGAATTTTGTGTACCTCCGTCGTCGCCAGAATAAATATGACATAGGCCGGCGGCTCCTCAAGCGTCTTCAGCAGCGCGTTGAATGCTCCGGGCGACAGCATATGAACCTCATCGATGATATATACTTTATATCTGCCCTGGGCCGGAGAATAGGCGACATCCTCCCGTATCTCCCGGATGTTATCGACGCCATTATTCGACGCGGCGTCGATCTCAATGACATTCATGGCCGATCCATCCGCGATCGCGCGGCAGGAAGCACATTCACCGCACGGATTCCCATCCGCGGGATGCTCGCAGTTCACGGCCCGCGCAAAGATCTTTGCGACCGACGTTTTCCCCGTCCCCCTGGTGCCGCAGAACAGATATGCATGGCCGATGCGGTCCGCCCGAATCTGATTCTTCAGCGTCTTTACAATATGATCCTGCCCTTTTACATCCGTGAAGGTGTCCGGGCGAAATTTTCTGTATAATGCCGTATATCCCATATCCGCTCTCCTGTTCTGACAAACATCCTGACCTGTAAATACCGATAAACCCCAAAAAAGTTGGAGGGCGCTGCCTCCTGCCCACTGCGCAGCCCGCGTGCTGCGCCAGCAGCTGATTTCCTTACGCAGGCCTGATCGGGCAGGAGGAATACCTCCTGCCCGCCGCGCGGTCCAGGTGCTGCGCCAGCAGCTAGTTTCCACGCCTGGATCTAATCGGGCAGAAGGTGTTTTTCCTTTCTGCCCGCTGCGCGGCCTGCGTGCTGCGCCAGCAGCTGATTTCCTTACGCAGGCCTGCGCAAATTAAGACTGGCGGGTGATGAACCGCCCGCCAGCTAAGTTTTCAATATTTGTGCTATGTAATCCTTTTCCTCCTGCAGCATACCGCCCCGGACCGGGATCAGTCTCCAAAGCTGATGCCAAGCAGCTTCGCCTCCTGAATGATCTGATCATCCGGAGATACGACTTTCAGCTTGCCGGCAACCTCGCCCAGCGGCACTTTCTTCATCTTGCCGTTGACGATACCTACCATGTAGCCGTACTCTTCCTTCATGATGAGCTCCGCTGCCTTCACACCGATTCTGGTGGAAAGTACACGGTCATACGGGCACGGAGCGCCGCCGCGCTGTGTATGTCCCGGGATCGTGATACGGACTTCCGGTCCGTTCGCCGCTTTGATCTCATCCGCCAGCTCATACGCTACAGACAGGTAATTTCTCTCTTCCAGTTTCTTCTTGTACTCTTTCTTGCTCAGCTTCGCGTCCTTCTTGGAGATCGCGCCCTCTGCAACCGCGATCACAGTGAAGCCCTTGCCGGCCTGTGTTCTGCGGTCGATCGCCTCGATAACTTTCTTGATATCGTAAGGAATTTCCGGAAGAAGGATGATGTCCGCGCCGCCTGCGATGCCTGCGTAAAGGGTCAGCCAGCCAACCTTGTGGCCCATGACCTCAACGATAAATACGCGGTTGTGTGAAGCAGCCGTTGTATGGATGCAGTCGATCGCTTCCGTCGCGATATTAACCGCGCTGTAGAAGCCAAACGTCATATCCGTTCCCCAGATATCGTTGTCGATCGTCTTCGGAAGATGAATAATATTCAGTCCTTCCTCGCGCAGAAGATTCGCCGTCTTCTGAGTTCCGTTGCCGCCGAGAATTACAAGGCAGTCGAGACGAAGCTTGTAGTAATTCTGCTTCATTGCCTCCACTTTGTCCAGACCCTTCTCATCCGGAACCCGCATCAGTTTGAACGGCTGTCTTGAAGAGCCAAGGAACGTGCCGCCCTTCGTCAGGATTCCTGAGAAATCCTTCGAGGTAAGGAGTCTGTAATCACCATAGATCAGACCCTTGTAGCCGTTCATAAAACCGTAAACTTCAAGTTCCTTGATGTTGCTGGAGAGACCCTTTACAACGCCGCGCATGGTCGCGTTCAGAGCCTGGCAGTCACCTCCGCTGGTCAGCAATCCAATTCGTTTCATAATGTTACACTTTCCTTTCCTAGTTTGTCTCATGGAGAGTCGGGCCGACATATTTCCCCACTGGGATTCACTCGTTCCCCATTTGCGTCGCCGCACATGCAGAGCTCGCTTTATGCTGCGTTCCGTCTCTGACATAGATATCATAAGTATACCTCATTTTTTCACGATGTACAACAGTAAATAGAAAAATTCTTAACCCGATCTTTCAGAAAGTAAAAGGATCCTCTTACGGCATAAATCCTTCAAATATGAAAGAATCGTAATACGGCCTGCACTTTTCAAGCTGCTTTTTTGACCGCACCGTCCACGCCACGGACGGACAGCCGAACAGGCGGCGGCAGATATTTTTGGAGACGGCCTCCTTGTCGCGCAGATCGTACGCAATGAAATCCGGACGCGTCAAAAAGTTGGTCAGAAGATGGCGCACGATCATGCGTTCCGGCCCGTAGTTCCCCTCCTGCCGCTGAAAATTCATCGCGAGCTGCCCGCGGCAGATCTCCGGCCGGTGCTTCTTATACCACATCAGCGCCCACGGATGGAACGACTCGATACAGTATTCCCCTGTATAATCCCGCAGCAGCTTATCTGCCTCCTCGCAGACCCGGTTGTTAAAATCCTTGTATTTCATCTCGATGATCAGCGGAACACGGCCGGCCACCAGCTTTAAGACGTCCTCAAAAAGCGGGATCCGCTGGTCGGTGCCGCAGATCGGAAACCGCTGCAGCTCCTGGTATGTATAATCGCTCACCTGCCCCTCCGCAAGGCAGACCCTCTTCAGCGTAAAATCGTGAAAGACAACGACTTTGTGGTCTTTCGAAAGCTGCAGATCCATCTCAATGCCGTACCCGGCCTCACAGGCGCGCGCAAACGCGCGCATCGTATTTTCCGGGGCGTCCGACCTGTTGTCGTGAAGACCCCGGTGCGCGTAATAGATTGTGCGGGAACGCATACGGCGATGCTTCAGTCCGGGCATAATGGCCGCAAAATACGCTCCGAGCGTCCCGAATAAAACCCCTGCCTCTTTTATCATATCCCAGCCTTATTCCTCTCATTTTTTCATATTGACAAACTTTGTGAACCGCGGCAGCCATGCGAGCTCGACCGTTCCGATCGGGCCGTTCCTCTGCTTGGCAATGATCACTTCCGCGATGTCTTTCTTCTCTGAATCATGATTGTAGTAATCGTCGCGGTACAAAAACATCACGACATCCGCATCCTGCTCGATCGCCCCGGACTCACGCAGGTCCGAGAGCATCGGGCGGTGATCCGGCCTCTGCTCCACCGCGCGCGAGAGCTGGGAAAGCGCCACAACCGGAACCTGAAGCTCCCGCGCGAGCTCTTTCAGGGAGCGGGAGATATCCGATATCTCCTGCTGCCTCGACTCAAAACGTCTCCGGTTTCCCTGGCTGCCCTGCATCAGCTGCAGATAATCAATTATGATAATTCCCAGATCATGCTCCAGCTTGTATTTCCTGCACCGGCTCCGAAGCTCGCTGACCGTGATGCCCGGCGTGTCGTCGATGATGAGATTGGAGCGGCCTATGATCCCGGCGGCCTCGATCAGGCTCGCCCAGTCATTGTCGCTGAGGTTTCCCGTGCGCAAAAGCTGGGAATCCACTCTGGATTCCATGGCAAACAGGCGGTTTACCAGCTGCTCCTTCGACATCTCAAGGCTGAACACAGCGACCGTCTCATTATTCCGGAAAGCCATATATTCCGCAATGTTCAGGGCAAAAGCGGTTTTTCCCATGGAAGGGCGCGCCGCGATCAGAATCAGATCGGAGGGCTGAAACCCGGAGGTTTTGTAATCAAGGTCGATAAATCCCGTCGCCATCCCCGTGACGTTCCCCCTGACGCGGCTGGCCGCCTCGATGCGGTCAAGCGCGTTCAGCACGATATCCTTGATCGGCTCGAAATCCCCGCTGCCGTGGCTCTGGAAAACCTGAAAAATATTTTTCTCGGCTTTTTCCATGATGACATCCAGGCTGTAATGCCCCTCATAACAGACCTCGGCCGTCTTTTCGCTGACCTGGATCAGCCGCCGAAGCTGCGCCTTCTCCGCAACGATCTGGGCATAATACCGGACATTCGCGGAGGTCGGAACCGCCGCGATCATCTCGCGCACAAATTCCAGGCTGCTGATCTCCGGAGGCACATCCTTTTCGCGCAGCCGGTTCTGCAAAGTGACCAGATCGACCGGCTTGTTCTCCGCGTACAGCTCCTTCATCGCCTCAAACAAAAGTCCGTACTGCTTCTGGTAAAAATCATATCTGGTCAGAATCTCAGAGGCCACCGTGATGGCGTCGCGGTCCATAAGCATGGCGCCGATGACCGACTGCTCCGCTTCGTCACTGTGCGGCATAACCCGCTTGATCAGGGTTTCTTCCATGCTTTCTCCTTTCTGCTCCCGGATCCGCGCCGCATGGCGCCGCCGGGAATAAAAGCTGCCGTTCACCCCCCATAAGGACCGTACACGGCAGCATTTCTTTTCGTCAGCTTTATGCTTCCACTACATTTACGCCGATTTCCGCGGACACCTTCGGGTGAAGCTTCACGGAAACAAGCGTCACGCCGAGATCCCGGATCGGGGACGCCAGCTGTATCTTTTTCCTGTCAACCTCATATCCAAGCTGCGCTTTGATCTCCTCCGCAATCTCCTTGGAAGATACGGAACCGAAAACCCGTCCCTTTTCCCCAGTCTTGACCGCGATCTCTACCTGCCTGCCCTTCAGTTTTTCCGCAAGCTCTCTGGCCGAGTCAAGCGCGGCCTGCGCCAGCTTCTCCTCATTTGCCCTGTGAAGTTTGAGATCATTGATATTCTTCCCGGTCGCTTCCTTGCCCTGCCCTTTTTTCAGCAGAACATTCCTCGCATACGCGTCGCTGACCTCCACGATCTCTCCTTTTTTCCCGACAGTCTTTACATCCTGCAGCAAAATTACTTTCATGATCATATCGCTCCTTCGTCCGTCATTTGTTTCAGTAAATCTTTCAGCGTCACGATCGCTTCCTCGACCGTCATATTCTCAAGCTGCGCGCCCGCAATATTCATATGGCCGCCTCCGCCCAGTCTCTCCATGATGATCTGCACATTGACCTCGTCGATCGCGCGGGCGCTGACGTATATTTTATGTTCAAATCTGGTCAGCACAAAGGACGCCTTCACTCCCACAATGTTGAGCAGCTCATTCGCGGCCTGCGCGCCGATCACAGTCGGGCTCTCAAGATTTTCCGCCGGGCATACACTGATCGCGTACATCCCCATATAAGCCTCTGCGTTGCGCACGGCTTCGGCCCTCGCCTTGTAAGTCTCCAGGTCGCTGCGGAACGCTTTCCTTACGCGCGTCATGTCCGCCCCGTACTTTCTGAGGAACGCGGCAGCCTCAAAGGTTCTGCTGCCTGTCTTTGCCATAAAGTTGTTCGTATCCACCACGATGCCGGCATACATGCAGTCGGCCTCATACGGCCTGAGCTTGATTCCCTCGTCGTAATATTGCAGAAGCTCCGCCACCATCTCGCACGCCGACGACGCCGACGGCTCGATATAGGACAGGGAGGCGTGTTCGATCTGATCCATGCTGCGTCTGTGATGATCCAGCACAACGATCGATTTCGTCATATCGAGGATCTCCCTGCACTCCGCCATGCTCGGCCTGTTCGTATCGACCACAACCACGACGGTGTTCTGGTTCGTCAGTCTGACCGCCTCACTGTGCGTCACGAACAGATCGTCGTCATAATTGCCCATATCCCTGAGCAGGTTCACCCAGAGCCTGATGCTGCCATTGACATCCCCCAGCACGATGTGCGCGTGCTTCCCGTCCTGCAGGGCGGCCCTGCATATGCCGACGCTCGCCCCGAGCGAATCGATGTCCGTAATCCTGTGCCCCATAACGATCACCCTGTCGCGCGTGCTGATCAGTTCGCGCAGGGCCTGAGCCTTGACACGCGCGCGCACTCTTGTATTCTGTTCCGCCCGCTGTGTCTTGCCCCCGTAAAACTGAATCTTGTCGCCTTCCTTGACGACCGCCTGGTCCCCGCCGCGCGCAAGCGCCATCTCCATCGCACCCCGCGCCGCCTCGCAATCGCTGCTGTAATCGCCGTTATCAAGAGCAATCCCGATACTGATCGTGACACTGATGGAATTTCCGATATTAACCGTCTTCACATCCTCGAGAATCGAGAAGCGGTCCGCCTCCATCTGACGGAGCCCGCTGCGGTTGGTCACAAGGAGATATTTATCCTTCTCAAATTTTTTGCACAGTCCGCCGGCCGGCGTGATATAGCGGGTGATCCGACGGTCAACCAGCGCCTCCAGCATGGATCTGCGGACATCCGGCACGCTCTCCATGGCCTCCTCGTAATTATCCATATACAGAAGGCCGACAACCTGGCGCTGCTCATAATTCTCCCGCCTGAAATAGTCGAGCTCCGTGATATCGATGAAGCTCAGAGCGATCACGCAGCTGTCTTCCACAAGCCGCTCCACTGCGCCCGCCTCATCCAGGAGCTGATTCATAAGAATCCGGTGCATATTTATGCGGTACATCCTGTTCATATATTCCAGTTCGACAAACGTCTCTTCCATATCCTGAGGAAAATAAGACGCATCCAGCCCCGGAAACAGCAGGCTGATATTTTTGTGGTAATGCCTTCCTTTTCCCGTCAGCTCCATCAGTCTGTCATTCATCCAGAGAACCCTTCCGTCAGGCTCCATCAATCCGTAGGGGATCAGAAATTCCTGGAGGATCTCCATCTGTATATTGTCATAGTGATTCGCGAACTCGATCAGCTCGCGCAGCACTTTTGGCCTGTAATAAAAATACAGCCCGAGCAGCAGCAGATATATGACGACTGAGAATCCCGCGGCAATACAACCGGCAAGCATGTCCGTGTACAGACAGGCTGCCGTCAGTCCCACAAGAAGCAGCAGAACCAGAACGCTCCAGTACCAGTGCCGCATCAGCATTCCGCTGTACTTTGCCTGATATCTGGACGGTTTTCTCCCCGCGTTTTTCCGCCTGGCGTCTCTCTCCTCTTCCGGTTCCGACCGCACCGCATCCGGTATTTCGGCTGTCCCCGCACGCTGCCCGGCATCCGAAAAAAACTCCTCCGGATCCGCCGTTGGTATGCCTGCCGGTTCGTCCGGCATTTCGACCGCCTTTGCATGCTGCCCGGCGTCCGAAAAAAACTCTTCCGGATCCGCCGTTGGTATGCCTGCCGGTTCGTCCGGTATTTCAGCCGTCAAACCGTCCCTGCCGTCATCCGCCGTCTCATTCGGAACATCGTCCGATCTGTCCTCCGGCATACTGTCTTTCTTATTGTCGCTCATATTGCCCTCCCACCGCTCTCGGCCTAAATGTTCATGCATATTTTAACATAAAACAGGGATTTGGGAAAGACCTTATTTAAACAGTCGCTTCCTGCTGTCAAAACAGGCTTGTCTGCCCGCCTCTTATTTCCCGGACGGCTTAAATCTGCCGCCTGTCTCGATCATATTCCGGATATTCTGCATTTCGTTGTCGAGCCCAGATATCACGTCCGCGCACTGCCGCAGCATCTGCGTGATCTCCGCCTCATTCTCCAGATCCTTTTTGTAGCGCAGCTTATGATCGACGCTTGCCCAGAAATCCATGGCGATCGTCCTGAACTGAACCTCCACTCTCATGGGCGTCTTCCCTTCCGCGAGAAACACCGGAACCTCAAGGATCAGATGAAGACTGCGGTAGCCGTTGGGTTTGGGATTCCTGATGTAGTCCTTGACGCGCAGAACCCTCACATCATCCTGACTGGTCAAAAGCTTTGCCAGCCGGTAGATATCCTCCTGAAAGGAACAGACGACCCGTATCCCCGCCACATCATTCAGATGTTTCTCGATCACTTCCTCCAGCATTCCCTCCGTAACAGTGATCCCGCGCCGCTGCAGCTTTTCAACGATGCTGGCCGGACTTTTCAGACGGCTTTTGATCGCTTCAAACGGATTGCGGTCATACTGGCTGGAAAACTCCAGATTCAAAACGCGAAGCTTTGTTTCCACCTCCATGATGGCGCAGCGGTAACGGCTCATCAGAGCCATATACTTTTTCCCGGTCTCGATCATTTTGATGTATTGAAACTCATCCAGATTTTCAAAATTTTTTTCCACGCTGTTCTTCCCTTCTGTCTGCCTGTCCTCCAAAGATATTTTACTCTCATGCAGCCGCGGACTGCTCCGCATCACACGCTATAAGATTATACGTGTCAAAGGGAAAAACGTCAACCGGAAAAAACATACCCCGCGGTCCCCCGCCGCCCGGACGGCGGCAAAAGATCCGCGGAGTATGTTTTTGCTGTATAATATGAACAGGCCGTGCGGCCTGCGTGCTGCGGAGCAGCCAGTTTCCTTATGCAGGCCTGCGCATCAGAGGCATTTGGGCGTGTCCTTTGCAAATGCGCGAAGAAATTATTTTGAAGATTCGTCCTCCGCTTTTCCAAAGGTGATGCCCGAAAAGTAGGTTTTTCTCACAGCCTGGTTCATATTCTCTGTTTTTCTGCTGACAAGCATATCGTACAGCTCCTGGTGTGCGTCAAACAGTTCCTGTCCGCGCCCTGTTGAGAGCATCGTATCCACCGTCTTAAAACGCATGGATCTTGTCAGCAGGCTCACAATCCTGTTGATCTTCTCAACCAGAGGATTCTGCCCCATATCCGATATGGCGCTGTGAAACTCATTGTCCGCCTCGAACACCCGACCCACATTTTCAGGGCCTTTGCTGATCTCTTTTTTCATCTGGTCAAGTTTTTCTTCAAGATTATAGATATCATACTGATCAAGCTTCTTCATGGCAAGCTGCATGACTCCGACTTCCATCATCTCACGCAGCTCCATCAGATCCTCGCTGGAATCTTCCTTCTGGAGGATGATTCCGTAGATCATCGGATCGATCATGCTCTCCGAAAAACCGTCAAGTACAAAGGTTCCTTCCGCGCGGCGGATCTCAAGTACACCAAGATGCACCAGGATCTTGATCGCCTCTCTGACAGAATTTCTTCCGACGCCAAATTCTTCAGCCATCTCCGTCTCCGTCGGTATTTTTTCCCCGGGCTTTATTTTCCCGCTGATCACCGCGTCAACCAGCTGATCGATGATCCTCTGAACCACCGACTCGCTGCCGTTTTTCTTTGAAGATTCTTCCGTTCGCATAATATCACCTCTTTATGGTCAGTTCCATATCTGCTTTTCCAAAAACCGGAACCCGGACGCGGCTCCCGACACAAAATTCAGATCCGTTTTGATGGTCATTCCGTCTGATATACCGTACCGCCGGCATTAATCCATATGGGAACCGCCGTTAATATCGATCTCCTCACCCGTAATATAGGAAGCTTCCTTTGATGCCAGGAAGACAATCGCGTTCGCGACCTCCTGCGTCTCGCCCGGACGTCCCATCGGAATTCCGTCGATTACCTTCGCCGCATCCTCAGCCGGAAGCGATTTCCAAATTTCCGTGTTAATCAGTCCCGGGCATACACTGTTGATCGTAATGCCTTCCGCGCAGATCTCGCGGGACAGGTTCTTTGAGAATGCCAGAACAGCTGCTTTTGACGCGGAGTAGTGAGCGCCGCCGAACACGCCGCCGCCTCTCTTTCCGGATACGGAAGACAGATTTACGATCCTGCCGTATTTCGCCGCACGCATTGGCTTCATGACTGCCTGTGTACACAGGAACAGTCCGAACATGTTGACCTCGAAGATTCTCCTCATGTCTTCCAGCGTCATATCCTCGACCGTAACCTTCTGGGAGATGCCGGCGTTGTTGACAAGGACATCGATCCTTCCGAATTTCTCCATGACGGTATCAACCATCTTCTGCACGGATTCCGGGGAAGTAACATTTACCGGCACACCGAATGCTTTTCCGCCTTCCGCCTCGATCACTTCCACGGTATCCTTAATTCCTGCCTCATTCATATCCGTAATGACCACTGTTGCGCCCTGCTTCGCAAATGTGCGGGCGATCGTTCTTCCGATTCCCTTTGGTGAGCCGCTTCCTGTCACGATTACAACCTGTCCGTCAAATTCAAACATTATAGTATCCTCCTTTTTATTATTAAATTATGTGATTTTACTTTTTTTCTGCGCGGATCGCAGGCGCCTGTGCCTTCCGGCAGGCGCAGGCAAATCTGCGGGCGCTCTGTCACCATTTTTATTTTACAGGCGCTCCTGCGGCCGCCGCTTTTACCCTACAAGCGCCTTCGCGGTCGCCACGATGTTCTCCGCCGTGATCCCGTTCATCTCAAGCAGCCTCTCATACGGCGCCGAC
>CANQEC010000054.1 GCA_947594335.1 uncultured Lachnospiraceae bacterium | reverse complement strand
GCAGCCGCCCACGCAGGACATGCCTTCCACGAAGTCTTCCTTCAGCCGTCCGACTTTCATCAGAAGAAGCGCTTTTTTGCACTCCGAGGCCCCGTTGCACCGAAGGACGTTTGGCTTGATTTCTTCGCCCATCTCCTCAAAGCATTTGAGAACCGCTTCCGTCACGCCGCCGCTGTTGCCAAAGCGCTTGCCGTATACAGAGCTTTCCTGATAAGTATTATCTTCCGGCTCCAGCTCGATATCTTTGGCGTACATCATGGAGCGGACTTCCCCGTAGGTCATCACATAATCCGCATTTCCCTCGATAGAGCGGTCCTGAATTTCACTTTTCTTGGCTGTGCATGGCCCGATAAACACGGTGACCGTCTCCGGATCCTGCATTTTCAGGAAACGGGACACTGCACACATGGGTGAGACAGTGGTGGACATGTTTTCCAGAAGCTGCGGAAAATGAAGCCGGATCATGTTCACAAACGCCGGACAGCAGGATGTGGTCATCTTTTTGCCTTCCTTGTAAGCCTCTGCCCATTCTTCTGCTTCCGCAGCGGCAGTCATGTCGCCGCCCAGGCCTACCTCGACCATATCCGCGAAGCCGGTCTTTTTGAGAGCGGTTCTCCAGCTGGCCATGGTAATGCCTGCGCCAAACTGTCCTTCTGTAGCGGGGGCCGTCATGGCTACCACTTTCTTTCCGGCGCGGATCTCATTGATCACGGACACAATGGATGATTTGGATGCGATCGCTCCGAAAGGACATCTTGAAATACAATTGCCGCAGGCGATGCATTTTTCTTCATTGATAATGCAGACACCGTACTCATCATAGGCGATGGCGTCCGTCGGACAGGCTTTCTTGCAGGGTCTCTCCAGATGAGCGATGGCACTGTAAGGACATGCCTGGGCGCATTTTCCGCACTCCTTGCATTTCATTGGATCAATATACGCGCGGACATCTCCCATGGAGATCGCCCCGAAACTGCAGGCGCTCTGGCAGGCTTTTCCCATGCATTTGCGGCAGTTGTCCGTCACAAGGTAGGAGGCGATGGGGCACTCCTCGCAGGCCGCGTTGATTACCTGAATCACATTAGCGGAGTCCTTGCCGGTGGGACACTTGCCCTCCGCGAGACGGACTCTCTGGCGGATGATTTCTCTTTCCTTGTAAATACAGCAGCGGAATTTTGCCTGCGGACCGGGTATGATCCGAAATGGGATCTCATCCCGTTTTTCTTCCAGTTCTCCTGCCCAGGCAAGCCTGGCGGTTTCGTACATCACCTGATGTCTGATACTGTTGACAGCGGTTTCATTTGTCTGCATATGTTTTCCTCCTGGTACAGTTTTCTGCGCATTATGGCATTTTTCCGGGATTTTTCATACGGCATGGAATTTGCGGCATCTCGGAAAATCCAATGGCAGTTTTTTGCATTCGCAGAGTATTTTCGCATATATGTCTGTCTTTGTCAAATCAGTGAACCCGTATCACCAGGCTGAGCGATTTCGGACGCCGCAGGGGGCAGAATTGTGGGAGTGCGGAGTACGAAACAATCCGTCTGGTATCTTTTGCCTCTAACATCATGCCATTGACGATGAACATTATCAGAAGCGGCGGCAATTATGTCTCTTGGGCATAGATAAGCATGCGATTCAGGCATTGGATAGAAATCGGATATTAGAGTATGATATAAACGAAGGAAATAAATGGCAGCGCTCTGCGGTGTTTTCAGCAGAGAGTAAGGATGTGGATAAGGAGGAAAACGATGAAGAATCTTGGATTTGGAATGATGAGACTGCCGGTGCTCTCCGGGCAGACAGATTTCGACTATGAGCAGCTGAATCAGATGGTGGATGAATTTCTTGCACAGGGGTATACGTATTTTGACACAAGCTTTGTGTACCATGAAGGAAAGAGCGAGGAGGCAGTCAGAAAAGCGCTGGTGGAGCGGCATCCGCGCAATGCCTATACGGTTGCGACGAAATTCCCGACCTTCAATCTTATTCCGGAAGAGCAGATCGAGTCTGTTTTTGAGAGCCAGCTTGCCAATCTCGGTGTGGACTATATTGACTATTATCTGATTCACAACGTTCAAAATGTGTACTATGACGGTGTGGACGGAAACGGCGGAATCATAAAAACAACAAATCTTTTTGAGCATGCGAAAAAGTGGAAAGAGGGCGGCAAAATCCGTCATCTGGGCTTTTCCTTCCATTCTTCCGCGGATCTGCTGGACCGCGTGCTGACGGAGCATCCGGAGGCCGAATTTGTACAGATTGCGCTGAATCCGATCGACTGGGACAGCGAACTGGTACAGGCGCACGCGTGCTACGATGTGATCCGTAAGCATGGAAAGAAGGTTGTGATCATGGAGGCGGTCAAGGGCGGCGGCCTTGCGAAGCTGCCGGATGAAGCGGAAGCAGTCCTGAAAGCGGTAAATCCGGACGCGTCCGTTGCTTCCTGGTCTCTGCGCTTTTGCCTGGAGAAGGAGGATGTGATCACGGTCCTTTCCGGCATGAGTACGCTGGAGCAGATGAAAGACAACCTCAGAACGAGCAATGAAGCGCAGCCGCTGTCGGAGGAGGAGAAAAAAGCTCTTGCGGAGGCGATGAGGATTTACCGGGAGAGCGCTCCGATCAAACAGAGCGAGATCGATAAGTATCAGGGCCTTATGTACCACAATGTGCCGGTGACGGCGATCCTTCAGGCTTACAGTATCTGCCAGATTCAGCCGGATCCGGGCTTCTCGGACGATAACAACTATCTGAAGAATGCGTTTGCCGAGAAAGCGCATCTGGATTTCTTCCAGGGACTGCCGAAGCAGCAGGTGACCGCGGCCGACGGCACGGACCTCACGGAGCTTGTCGAGAAAGCTGTGAAATGGCTGACGGAGAATTCGTTCTGATTTTCGGGAAAGCGGCCGCTGACCTGATAAAAAAAGCAGGGCAGGATCATGCGGATATATTACAGGCGGAGCAAAGGGAGAGTGCTCTGCTGGTAAGCGGCCTGCGGGCAGAGTATAAGATAACCTGGCAGTTGTGAAACAATGCAAAGGGGCGGCAGCGCTTGAAGCTACCGCCCCAGTTTTGCAAAAACCTCCTGGGAATTTTCCGTAAATGAACTTTGCATTACATGTTCCCTCCCTTGCCTGATTAGTACGAGCATCCTATTTCAATAAAATTTATCATAATCGTATGGTAAACCACCGGAAAGTATGGTAAACTCATGCATGAAATAATTCTTTCGGGTGGCTTGTATCCTTTTTTGTAGTGATTAAAAAATACGATAAAACCATGCGGAAGGGTTATTCTTTTATTGAAAATTTTCAACTCTCAAGTATTGAAACAGACGATACCATTACAAAGGAGCTGTATTTATGAACAGGAAAACAGGCGAAAAATTTCCCTGGAATTCTTTTTTGAGAAAACTGGCCGTGATCGCGATTCCGGTCGCGTTTCAGAATCTGCTGACGACTACAGCCAGCATGGTCGATACAATGATGGTCGCGCCGCTCGGAGAGCTTTTTGTCGGCGCGCTTGGTCTCTGCGCACAGTTTTCTTCTCTGATGTTCTGCGGGTACTGGGGATTTTTTGGCGGGGGAATGCTGTTTATCTCTCAATACTGGGGATCCAGGGAGGATGACGGGATCGAGCGCTCCTATGGTCTGACCTGGGTGTGCATGATGATGGTAGCCGTGCTGTTCGGCTGTCTTGCGATTTTTGCCCCGGGATTTATCATGAAAGTATACACGGACAAACAGACGATTCAGGAGATCGGCGTCTCTTATCTGCGCATTGTCGGTTTTGCGTACATTATGCAGGTGTTTTCCATGGCGATGAGCTGCCTGCTCAGAGCGACGGAACGTGTGAAGATTCCCATGATCGCCTCGGTTGTGTCTGTAGCGACGAATCTTTTTCTGAACTGGGTGTTCATCTATGGAAATCTCGGGTTTCCCGCGATGGGGATCCGGGGGGCGGCTCTCGCTACGACCTGCGCCGCGGCTGTGAATGTTCTGACGATCTATCTCCTTGCCTGGAGGGGGAAATACCCATATCTGTTCCGGGTGCGCCGTCATTTCCGATGGAGCGGGGAACAGGTGAAGCAGTATTTTGTGAAGTGTTTTCCGATTATCTGCAATGAAGTGATGATGGGAATCGGGAACATGGTGATCAATATCACACTGGGAAGACAGCCGGAACAGGTGATTGCGGCGGTCGCCGTATTCCGGACGCTGGAGGGACTGATTATAGGATTCTTTGCGGGATTTTCCAGCGCGTCCTCTGTTCTGGTCGGAAAATGTGTGGGCGCGGGAGAGCTTGATACTGCGTATGAACGCGCAAAACGGCTGGTGTATCTGTGCAGCGGCTTCATACTGCTGGCCAATCTCTGTCTGTTTGCCGTACATCGTCCGATTTTAACCGGCATGAGCCTTTCGGGAGAATCGTATCAGGCCGGAACGAGACTGCTGATCATCTACGGCGCCGCTTCTGTGATCCGTATGGGAAACTGGCTTCAGAATGATACATACCGCGCTTCGGGCGACGCGGTCTACGGGACTGTGCTGGAGATCATATTTATGTATGTGCTGGTGCTTCCCTGTGTTCTGACTACGGGATTTATCCTGAAAGCGCCTTATTGGGTTATCTTCCTCTGCTGTTATATCGATGAGCCGGTGCGGTATCTGCTGATGCAGCTGCATCTGTACTCAGGGAAATGGATCAAACCGGTTACGGAGACCGGGATGGCGGCGCTGGAGGAATTTCGCGGGAAGATAAATAAATGAATTTGTTACAAATATTGTATCAGAATCAAATATTTTTTGTCCAGATTTTATCTTGGAACAGCGATAGTAATATGTTATAGTATTTCGGTTTGCAAGTTATAATATCGCTGGGAAAAGAGGATTTCGCAAATGATAAATTATTTCAAGAAGGAAAAGGTGCTGAGCATCGCCTTGTTCCTTGGATTTGTTTCCTGTTTCTTTATTCATCTGGACAGGAAATATCTGGATTATATTGACATGCGGGTGCTGGCGCTCCTGTTCTGCCTGATGCTGCTGGTCAAAGGCTTTCAGAGCGTCGGTCTGCTGGATCTGATGATTGTGAAGATGTTTGGACAGGTGCGTTCCACACACAGTATGTGCCGGACACTGATTCTGATCTGTTTCTTCCTGAGTATGATCATGACTAATGATGTAGCCCTGATCACGTTTGTGCCGTTTGCGGTTCTGGCGCTGAAGCGGTGCGGACAGGAAAAGCTGACTATACGGGTTGTGGTTCTGCAGACCATGGCCGCCAATCTGGGGAGTATGCTGACGCCGATCGGAAATCCGCAGAATCTGTATCTGTTTTCCACTTCCGGAATGTCAGCCGCCGCGTTTTTCCGGACGATGCTTCCGCTTGCCGCCGTTTCGCTGCTGCTTCTGATGGCTGCCGCGTTTCTTCTGCCGAATGAGGAAGTACAGATGCATGAGGGACATGTAGCCAGTGCGCTTCCGAAAAGGGAGACTGGTATTTACAGCGGACTGTTTCTTATCAATCTTCTGGTGGTGTTCCGTCTGATCTCCTGGGTTCCGGCTATTATCATCACGATCGCGGCCATACTTCTGCTTCACAGAAGGCAGCTGCTGATGCAGGTGGATTACGCGCTGCTTCTGACCTTTGTGGGATTTTTTGTTTTTGTCGGGAATATCGGACGTATCCCAGCGGTCAGCACGGCGATCGCGCAGATTTTGAACGGCAGGGAGATCCTTGTGTCGGCTCTGTTCAGCCAGTTTTTAAGCAATGTTCCGGCGGCGCTGCTTCTGTCAGGATTTACGGGTAATTTTGCGGGTCTGCTGGTGGGAACCAATGTGGGCGGCCTGGGGACGCTGATTGCCTCGATGGCGAGCTTGATTTCCTACAAGCAGTATGCTGAGAGTGAAAATTCCGAAAAGGGGAAATATCTCCTGACATTTACGCTGTATAATGTGGCGGGACTTGTTATTCTGCTTTTATTTTCGCAGTGGTATTATCGTTTGTAAATGTCTGCGGAAGAACTGTAGAAAGCCGCTGTAAAGTGAAAAAGTGCTTTATACTTCAATTAAAAAAACGGTGTGAATCTGGAAGACATTTTCACATCGTTTTTAATTTATAAAAAATTTATTCAAGTTACAACGCGCTTTAAAAGAGGAGCGCTTGCGGCCCGAATCAAGGATGTTTTTCTATAAATAATTATGTACAAATCTGGGAAAAGCGTTTATAATAATATACAATAATTTTGTAAAAACGTACAGAATTAATATATGCAGGAAGTATCAGAAAGGTGGTGCCGAAATTATGTCTGTGCTGCAGGAACGAGCTGTTCAGATGATAGGGTGTTTGTCGGATGACAATGTGAGCTTCTTAATAGAAATCATTCAAAGGCTTATGCCTCAGAAGACGCCTGTGGATGATAAGCTATCCCAGCCTCCGGCGGAAAGCATGCGGGCGTTTGACAGGCTGAACGAGGCGCGTATGGAGATCAGACAGTATTTACCGGAGGGCTTCGATCCGGACAGGGAACTGGAGGAGGCGCTGGCAGAACGTTATGAAAGTTTTAGTTGACACAAATGTTGTGGTGGACTTCCTGACAACGAGGGAACCGTTTTATGAAAACTCTGCAAAACTTATGCAGAGGTGTGCAAACGGGGAGGTGAAAGGCTATATTGCCTTTCATTCAGTGCCAAACCTATGGTATATATTTAGAAAGGTTCCTGAGTTAAAAAGGCGAAAATGGCTGATGGATTTATGTAGTATTTTACATGTGGCAGGAGCCAGCCATGATGAAGTGCTGAAAGCAATTCAAATGGACAAGTTTAAAGACTTTGAAGATTGCCTGCAAGACAGGTGTGCTGAAAACGTTGGGGCGGAGTACATCGTTACACGGAATAAGGAAGATTTTGCAAATTCAAAAATTTCTGCTGTTCTGCCGGAAGAATTGCTTGCAATGATGGAGTAACAGTAGCTGCTGGCAATGTTTCCTCGGATAAAACGGGAAAAGATAATGGATCTTAAAAAGGGGGACTGTGCGTCCCCTTTTTTCTGTACGGCCTGCAGCGTTTTTTCTTTGTTAACTGTCAAATTTCTGGAAAGAAAAGAAGAGAATTGCGTTAAAGTGGTAATGATAGTATATTATAATAAAAATAGTAATGTTGGGAAAAGCCTTAATGAGAGGAGCGGAGCGCATGAGGAAAAAACTTCCGGTCGGCATTGAAAATTTTGAAGAGTTTTCATCGCAGGACTTTTATTACGTGGATAAGACAATGTTCATCGCGGAGCTCCTTGACAGCTGGGGGAAAGTGAATCTTTTTACCCGACCGCGCCGCTTCGGGAAGACTCTCATCCTGAGTATGCTGAAAGCTTTTTTTGAAATCGGCTGCGACAAAACTCTGTTTGATGGGCTGAAGATCTCGCAGGAAAGGGAATTATGTGAGAAGTATATGGGGCAGTATCCGGTGATTTCTGTCACGTTGAAGAGTTTGGATGGACTGAATTTTCAGAGTGCGTGTGCAGCGCTGCGAGGACTGATTGGGAAAGAGGCGCTGCGCTTTGGCTTTCTGGCAGACAGTGATAAACTGTCTTTGCAGGAGCGGGCGATGTATCTGCAGCTGATTGACGTGGGAAATACGCAGAACGCCATATTTACAATGACGGATGCCATGCTTGTGGAGAGTCTCCATACGCTTACGCAGCTTCTTGCCAGGCATTTCGGACGCAAAGTCATCCTGCTGATCGATGAGTATGATGTTCCTCTGGAAAAAGCATTTCAGGCGGGGTACTATGAGGAAATGGTTTCTTTGCTTCGCAATCTGTTTGGCAATGTGCTTAAAAGCAATGACAGTCTTCATTTTGCCGTTCTTACGGGGTGTCTGCGCATCGCAAAGGAGAGTATTTTCACGGGGTTGAATAATCTGAATGTAATGACGGTCACAGATCCGTATTTTAATGACAGCTTCGGCTTTACGGAGCAGGAGGTAAAAGAACTGCTGTCTTTTTACGGGCAGGAGGATGCTTTTGAGACGATACAGGAATGGTATGACGGCTATCAGTTTGGAGGAAGATCGGTTTACTGTCCCTGGGATGTTGCCCGATATGTGCAGGCTTTGCTGAAAGACAGAAATGCGGTTCCACGGAATTACTGGGCAAATACCAGCGGAAATGCCATGATCCGGCGCTTTATCGGGAAGGCCGGACGGGAGACAAAAAATGAGATGGAACGGCTGATTGCAGGGGAGAGCATCGTCAAGCCTGTGAATCAGGAACTGACTTACAGTGAGCTTGACAATTCGATTGATAATCTCTGGAGCGTGCTGTTTACCACGGGATACCTGACGCAGAACGGTCGGCCTACTCTGGCTGACGGAGTGGAGCGGTACAGTCTGCGTATTCCCAACCGGGAGATCCGATCCTTGTTTATCAGCCAGATCAGGGAATGGTTTAACGAGACGGCCAGGGCGGATGTGCAGAAGCTGGAGCGGTTCTGCCAGGCCTTTCCGGACGGAGACGCTGCTTTGATCGAGGAGATGATGAATGCGTATTTGTGGAATTCGATCAGTATCCGCGACACCGCGGCCAGTACAGACAGGAAAGAGAACTTTTATCATGGAATGCTTCTGGGGCTTCTGCAGTATGAGACGGAATGGGGAATTAAGTTCAATGCGGAATCGGGGGAGGGTTACAGCGATATACTGATCCAGACGCCGCAAAGGATCGGCGTAGTGATCGAGACCAAATATGCGCAGGACGGCAATCTCGAAAAAGGGTGCGCCGCGGCTCTTGAGCAGATCGAAAGAAAGCGGTACGACGCGGCACTTATAAAGGACGGAATGAAAAAGATTGTGAAATATGGGATCGCGTTCTGTAAGAAGAACTGTAGAGCAGAGTTAAGCAGACAGGTGTAATTCAGGCAGTACTTACAAGGGAGATTTCTGCAGCGGATGCAGGATTCTCCCTTGAATATTTTGGCTGGTTCGGTCAGCTTCAAATTAGGTGAAAATGTTTGAAGGCATTGTATATGCCGTCGTCATCCACGGAGTCCGTCACGTAGTCGGCGGCAGCTTTGATCTCATCGCCGCCGTTCGCGACAGCAACGCCGACCGCGCATTTCTTCAGCATCGGGATATCCACTTTGGCGTCCCCAAACGCGAAAGTGTCCTCAATGGAGGCTCCCAGATGCTTCAGCAGCACATCGACCGCATGTCCTTTATCAATATTCTTTACACTGAGGTCTCCGAACAGGGCAGTTTCTCCTTGTCCGCCCCAGGTGCCGGCCTGGAGATCCGGAAATTCCAGGATGGAATCCAGATGATCCTGATAGCTGCCAAGGATAAAGCTGACTTTGCTCAGGTCATCTCTGTACAGGTTTTTCTCCCCGAAGGTCATCAGGGGAAAGGCGGCGCGTATCGAGATGTCCCCGCTGTCCTGCTCTTTGCGTCCCATATATTTTTGGATGACGGGGGCGCCCTTTTCCTCGAAATGCTCGGAGGCGTACAGTCCGCTGTTGGCTTCCAGATAGAACTCCAGTCCGCGTCCATGCAGCCAGTCAACGATGTGCCTGCACTGTTCCAGCGTGATGTGCTGCCACATAACCACCTGGCCGCCGTCTTTGACATAGCTTCCGTTTCCGCCGATCATGCCGTCCAGCCCGATCTCCCAGATATAATCGTAAATCTCCGCCTCCGAACGGCCGGTGCATATGTAGACGCGATGGCCGTTTGCCCTCGCCTGACGGATCGCGCTTCGTGCAGAGTCCGGCAGCTGGCAGGCGTAATTTATCAGAGTTCCGTCAACGTCGATAAAAATAATTTTACCCACTTCTATCACCTCATTGTAAATTATGGTTTTTACTTTTGTATAAAAGTCGGTTATAATTTATCATAATGAGCAATTGACAGTCAATGAAATCGTATAGACGTGTCGGGTTTGACTTTACATATCATACTGTTTGCATCCTGGCAGTCCTGAAAAGTAAGGAGGTTTGGTACAGATAAAACAAAATCTTTGAATGTTGCGAGTACAACCGAAAATGCAGGCTGGCTGAAACCGTAAATTCAAGTTACCGTTCACACAGATTTCAAATTTTTATCACAAATCTTCCGTATCCACAGGGTATCCTGTTGTAGCTGACACAGTTCGAATATGAGCAGGAGGTTTGTTTATGAAACGGGAGATACGATTCACAGCGGCTGCTTTTGTACTGGCACTTATGATGCCGCTCTGCATTTACGCGAAGACGGGAGACAGTGAGGTCTCCGACAGAGAGTACATTGAGAAAACCTTAAACCTTGCAAATAATGAAGATCAGGAATGGGCTTACTCGGCAGATGCCGACGCGTGGGTACTCTCCCCGGTGCCTGCAGCTGTTTATCCGGAGCTGCCAGAGCAGCAGGTGGTGTCGGTCTGCGTTCCGGGCGCTTATGTGACCGGCATTGACACGGACGGCGACGGGGAGGCTGATCTTGCGGCAGAGGACGCCTCCGAAGCGGTGAAAGGATCGCTGGTCATTGACTATGACGCGCAGGTCACCAGCACGAACGGGCAGGTTTATACTGCGGCCACCGCTCCTGTCATTTTAAATACCGGTGCGGCAGGCTACGGTTCGCAGAACAATCAGGCTGCCTCAACCGCTTACGCCGCAGACGGATACATAAATGTGTCCTGCGGGAACCGCGGCAAGCAGGACAGCGCTGTGGATGACGACGGAAATGCTTATTTTACCGGTGATGCTCCTTCCTGCCTGGCTGACCAGAAAGCGGCAGCGCGCTATGTGAGGTACAATATCCTGCTTGGCAATCTTCCCGGAAATGTGGATTATCTCGTCTCTACCGGAGGCTCGGGCGGCGGCGCGCACGCGGCTATGTTTGCGGCGACATCCGATCACCCGGACTATTACGATTACCAGATCGAAGCCGGTGCGGTCGGCGTATATAAAAATGAGGACGGTTCTTATTCCACGGATGTCACGATCGACGGCGAGGACTATGAGATTTCTGACGGAGCGTGGGGATGCGTTGCATACAGCGCGATCACTTCCTTGTATGAGGCGGATATGGCGCTTGCCTTTGAGTATTATCTGGATCCGGAGTATTCTTTTAAGACGCCATTCCAGAAGCAGCTTGCCGGATATTTGTCCGAAAGCTATATGGATTATATCAACGGGAAAAATCTGTCGATAGAAGAAAGTGATGTCGGTTTTGACCTGGATGGGGACGGCAGGCTTGACTCGACGGTTGCTCTTACCATCGAATACGATCCGGAAAACCATGCGAACACCAACGGTTACTACGGCACATATCTTGATCTGTATCTGGCTGAGTTCACGCAGAACCTCCAGTGGTATCTGGACAATCTCGATTATGCACAGGACTGGACCTGGTTTGATGAGGACGGAAACGCGCTCAGCGATGCTGCGGCTGCGGCAATGACTGATGAGGATAAGGCGAGAGCGTTTGTGGAGGGCCGCTATGCCAAAAGCAGTGCTGGATTTGGTGGAATGGGAGGCGGCCGAGGCGGAGCGTTTCCAAATGGGAAGATGCCGGATGGAACTGGTGACGGCGAGATGGGAGACAGACAAATGCTGTCGGAACTTCTGAATGGAGAGATGCCGGACAGAATGAACGGAGATCTGGCAGAAATCGACAGCGATCCAGCAGAAATCGGCGATTCCGGTGGAGCTGCTCCTGATGGGAAGATGCCCGGCGGCAGGGAACTGGTTGTCGGGACACCTGACGGCGGCACGACACAATCCGCGACCGGAAGCAGTGATGCGATAACTTACGAGTCCTATGCGGATATGGTTGCGGCTTACAAGGAAGATATCCAGGAG
>CANQEC010000053.1 GCA_947594335.1 uncultured Lachnospiraceae bacterium | reverse complement strand
AGAGATTCCACAAATGTAAGCCCCTGAGCGAACGTACATTCCTTCATCCGCAGACGCTCCATGTGGTTCGACTGCGCCTGGGTCACGCGCTTTATGACCTTGCGCCCCGCCTTCCTGATCGCGATCCACTGCTCCATCGTGATATCCTGCACCAGGAAGCGCTCCATGACATTGTTCAGAAGCACGATATCCAGCCCGCAGATCTCACGCAGTTCTTCTCTTGCCGCCTCGGAATACTCCTGTCCGCTCTCGTGGCTCTCCTCCGCCTGCTCGAGGATCTTGACCGCGTGGTCTCCGATCTGTTCAAGGTCGTTGATCACATGGTACGTACAGCCCATATATTTCGACACGCTCTCAGGAAGCTCAATCGCGCTGACATTGCTGAGATATCCCGTAATCTCCGAAGTCAGATAATCTATGACTCTCTCATTCTCGCGGATGTCCTCCGCTTTCGAGAGATCATCGCTGATCAGCGCGTCAGCGGCATTCCGCAGGTTATCCTTAATGACCCCCGCCATACGCTGCACTTCTCTTGCCACCTGCAGCGTGATAACGGCCGGCGATCCCACCATATTCGGATCGATATACTCCAGCCTGTATGCGCTCTCATGCGCCTGCTTCGGAATAATCTGGTAAGTCATCCTGACCACCCAGTCTATACACGGCAGAAGAAGCAGGCCTGTCACCACCTTAAACAGGATGTGAAACAGAGAAATCTGAAAAACAGGGCTGGGCGCCACCTTTTCAATCAGGGAAGTGATCGGCGTAAACATGGTAAGCGGAATAAAGATCACCGCTCCCACAAGGTTGAAGATCAGATAGATGATCGCGGCGCGCTTCGCGTTGTTCTTCGCGTTAAACGCGGAGAGAATCGGAGGAGTCGAGGAACCGACGTTGATCCCGCAGACCAGAAAGGCGGCGAAATGAAGAGGCATCAGTCCCTGCATCGCGAGCGCCTGCAGCACGCCGACAGCAGCCGACGAACTCTGAATAATCGAGCAGATGATAACGCCACGACAAACCCAAGCACCGGATTTTTCGCGTTTACGATAAATTCCTGGAACGGAGCATAATCCTTCAGAGGGGACATCGCTCCGCTCATCGTATGAAGTCCCTGGAACAAAAGTCCGAATCCCAGAATGACCTGGCCGATATAGCGGTTCCGCTTTTTCTTTGAGTACAGCATCATCACGGCGCCGACACAAATACAGACCGGCGCAATTCCCGAAACATCAAGCGCGATCAGAACACTCGTGATCGTCGTACCAATATTCGCTCCGAATATAACGCCGGTCGCCTGCGCGAGATCCATGATCCCCGCGTTGATAAAACCCATAACCATAACGGTCGTCGCCGCCGATGACTGAATAACGACAGTTACCAGCATGCCTACGAGGAATCCGATAAAACGGTTGCGCGTAAGCTTCTCCAGCAGCTCCTTCATTTTGGGGCCTGCCGCAAGCTGAAGTCCTTCGCCCATATAATTCATGCCGAACAGAAACAGCCCGAGGCCGCCAAGCAATAATATAATACTGTTAATTCCCATAAGTATTTTCCGCGGAACCCCTTTGTCCCGCTCCTCCCTTGTGTAATTCGCAGATTCCGGGTATGTGCATACCAGCTTCAGCATAGCACACTTTTCGAAAAAATACAAAGGAATTGTAATTTTTATGTAAAGTTCCGCCTATACAAAGTCCTTTTTCGTAAAATCTGTGATAAGCGGCAGCGTAAGCCAGAACTCCACCCCATCCTCAATATTGCGGGCTCCGCATCTTCCGCAGTGAATTTCCGCGATCTTTTTGACAAAATACAGTCCAAGCCCCGCGTTCCGGAACTCGCGGAGATTCGTCCGGCTGTTCCCCGCTTCTTTATAGAAGCCTCTCCAGATCCGGTCCAGCTCCTCGGGCGGTATGTGGGAACCTTCATTAGAAACGCTTAACCTCACATTTTTATTCTCCCGCGCGAGCGTGATGCGGATCTTCCTCCCCCGCGGGGTATGCTGAAACGCGTTCATTATATAATTATTTACCGCCTGCTCCAGATAGGTCCGGTTCCCAAGGACAGAGCAGCCTTCCTCAAGCTCTGACGAAAAAAGGATGCCATTCTGCTGAAACAGCGCGTCGTACTTCTGCGTCATATACCGGATCATGACGGAAAAATCCACCTCGCTCAGCTCCATTTCTTCCATCTGGTGTTCCATGATCGTCAAATCGAGCAGATTGCTCACCAGCTTCGACATCTTGTCGATCTCCTCACGTATGGACGTAAAATAATAATTCTGATCGATCCTGTCTCCCATCGACTGCAGCATTTCCATCTGGCCTGATATGACGGCAAGCGGAGTTTTCAGCTCGTGCGAGACACTGGCGACAAACTCCTGCTGCGCCTTCCTCTCGTTTTCTCCCGTCCGGTCGTCACCGCTCTCCTTTTCGGGCGCCTCCTTTTTCTCCCCGGAATGAATCCGTCCCTGCGTCTTTTCCGGGGATCCGCCGCCGCGCCTTCCTTCGCCGTACCTGGCTTTATACATCTCCTCCTCGTAGACGCGCGCCGGAACAAACGCCAGCTTTATTTCCTTTACGCGAAGCAGCAGATAGCCGAGAAGAAACAGAATGCATGCCGCCGCCCACAGATACCGCGTCGTATAGAGGATCACCGTGCCGGCGGAGCGGATCACCAGACGGATATAAACATAGTAGGTTCTCCGGTTCTGCCCGTCTCCCCCGGTTTCTGTCTCCGACCCGTCTCTCTGCACAAGAAGGCCGCGCAGACGGATCGTGCTGAATTTTTCATTCCTGCGGATATGAATCCGGGGTTCCTCCTCAAACTGCTCTTCATAGGGAATGATACACCGCTCGATAATGCTCTTCTGCCTCGGCTCCTGCTCAATCGCGCTCTCATAGATAAGATTGTACTCCTCATCCGTCACGATGATCTCAAACTTGTCTTTTGAAAACCCCTGCAGAATCTCCTCAGTCTCTTCATCCTCAATGCTGATCTCGGCCAGATTCATCTCGGAAAGCTGCCGGTAGACCTTCTTTACGTCATTTACCTTTACCGCAGTATAAAAAGGCCTTGCGGCGGCTGAATAAAGCAGGATCACGGCGCATACGGCGGCCAGCAGAAATACCACGGGATTTAAAAAAGCCAGTCTGCTCTCCCTCTTCATTCCGGGAATTTTCATACGTCATCTCCCCCAAACAGATAGCCCGCGCCGTACACGGACCGGATATAATCACATTCATCCCCCAGCTTCCTGCGAAGCTGCTTCACCATCGTATCCACGGTCCGGATATCTCCCACATAATCGTAGCCCCAGACGGCGTCCAGTATCGTTCCCCTGCTCAGAACAATATTGCTGTGTTCCATAAAATAAAGCAGAAGCTCATATTCCTTGCGCGTCGTCTCCACATATTTCCCTTTCCAGTAAACCTTCTGGGCTCCCAGCTCCACGCTTATATTTCCAAACTCCAGGCTGTTTCTGAGCTTCCCCGCGCGCTTTAAAATCGCTTCAATGCGCAGACGGACGATCTCCAGCGTATACGGCTTTGTTATGTAGTCGTCCGCCCCTCTCTCAAACCCGTTCACCTGGTCCTCCACCGAGGAGCGCGCCGTCAGCATGATCACAGGGGTATCCAGAACCCTGCGTATCTCCCGCAGCACTTCGTATCCGTCAAGATCCGGCAGCATAACATCCAGAAGCACCAGATCGATCTTTCCCTGCTCCTGATAAAATATCCGCAGCGCGTCATGTCCGCTCTCCGCCGTCAGGACTTCATAGTCCTGAAGCTTCAGATATTCCCCCAGCGTCCTTGACAGCTTTTTTTCATCTTCCACAACTAAAATCATGTTCTTCTTCATAGGCGCTCCTTACGATTTCAGATACAGTACAGTTTTGCACAACCCCTTTCATAGTAATCAGAAAATGTGATGAAATTATGTTTTCTAAACATTCCGGTAACATTTCCGTAATATTTTTTATTTTTATGTAATTTTAATCCGGGCCCATATTTCTCACATATTCCTCTGCTATGATAATATCCATTGCTGGTTCTGTCTAAACTATAAAACAGAAAAACCAGGAGAAATCAGGAGTATAGAAGCACAATAATTAATTAAGGAGAACATACATGTCAACAATTTATCTGCACATCGGTCCTCCAAAGACGGGTACGACCACCATCCAGAATTTTCTCGGAAACAACCGGGCGGCACTCGAAGCGCACAATATCTGCTTCCCCGACCTCGGTCACAAGTACCGCGGCATGAACTGCTTCCGCAACGGACATTTTCTGGTCAAATGGACCCCGTATGAGGGACAGGAAATTTCTCACTTTGAAGAAGGATTTGACAAACTTCAGGCGCTCGCCGAGCGGTTCGGCTCAATCATTCTCTCGGACGAAGGACTCTGGAAAGACGGAGCCCATATGGAAGGATTCTGGACCAAACTTTCCGAAGAGCTTAAAAAAAGGCAGATGGACCTGCGCGTGATCGTATATCTGCGCCGCCAGGATCTCTGGATCCAGTCTTTCTATGCACAGAAAATAAAGGCAGGCAGGACTTCGCTTAACTTTGAGGATTATCTCGGATCTCTCAAAAAGGATTTCTACCCTATGGATTACTGCGCCTACATGGATATGCTGTCCGACCTGTTCGGAAAAGAAGCCCTGATCATCCGGATCATGGAAAAAGCTCAGTTCCACGGTCCCGAACACAGCCTTATCTCTGATTTCCTCGATATTTTCGGTCTGACCCTGTCCGACGGATTTACTCTGGAAGAGGAGGTAAGCAATGTCAAATTCAACGGCACCTACCTGGAGCTCAAGCGCATGCTGAACAACCTGCCCTGGTTCCAGGGAAACAAAAGCGAAGCCTTTATCGGCGCGCTCACGAGAGTACAGGCTCTGAATCCTTTTCAGTATGACCTCGGCAGACATTCCTTCTTCTCCCCCGGCCATCAGAAGCTGTTCCGCGATTCCTTCGCGGAGTCGAACAGCCGCCTCGCAAGGGAATACCTCGGCCGCGGCGACGGCGTCCTTTTTCTTGAGGGCGAGAACGATCCGGCGACAATGACGGTAAATGAACGCGATCTGTTTCACGACACCATCCTGGTCTACGGAACAGTCCTCCAGGATATGAAAAAACGAAACGCCCATCAGGATCAGGTGATCCTGGAGCTCCAGAAGAAAGTGGATTCTCTGTCGCAGGAGGTTTACGAACTCAAAAACGGCAGAGTCCTGGGACTTTTAAAGAGCGGACTGCGAAAAGCCCAAAAGCATCTGCAGACTTCTCCGCACTCAACCTGACCGGCCGTTTTTAACCGGACAGAAAATGATTTTCCTCCTGCCCGCCGCGCGGGCCCGCATGCTGCGCCGGCAGCCGGTTTTCCTATGCGGGCCTGCGCATCACGACAGAAGAACAGGCCGCTGCCGCGCAGCCTGTTTTTTGCTGTCTGGCCGGGCTGCTTTCCTTATTTTGGCGGGCGGATGATTTCCCCCTTGCCTATCTGTTCGATTTCATTTATAATAGCGGAAGTCTCAGTTATTCTTTTAGAAGCAATGTCACTAAGTTAAGCGATTTTGAACGCCGCATTTGCGGCTGTTAACTAACTGACATTGCTTCAGAAGCGGCCGTCTGCGGCCGCGCAGCATAAATACACGACATTTTTATAAGGAGTACTTTCTATGAGTAATATGACCCACCTTGACAAACTGGAAGCGGAAGCCATCTATATCATGCGCGAAGTTGCCGCTGAATGTGAGAAACCGGTGATGCTCTACTCCATCGGCAAAGATTCCTCCGTCATGCTTCATCTTGCTTTGAAGGCCTTCTATCCCGAAAAACCGCCTTTCCCCTTTCTGCATGTAAATACGACCTGGAAATTCAGGGAAATGATCGAATTCAGGGACCGCATGGCCAAAAAGCATGGGATTGAAATACTGGAATACATCAACCAGGAGGGACTGGCACAGGGGATCAACCCGTTTGACCACGGTTCCGCCTACACAGATATCATGAAAACACAGGCGCTGAAACAGGCGCTCGACAAGTACGGCTTCACCGCGGCTTTCGGCGGAGGGCGCCGTGACGAGGAAAAGTCCCGCGCGAAGGAGCGTATCTTCTCGTTCCGCAACGCAAGCCACGCCTGGGATCCCAAAAACCAGCGTCCTGAGATGTGGAAGCTGTACAATACAAAGGTCAATCAGGGCGAGGAGATCCGGGTATTTCCAATCTCAAACTGGACGGAGGCCGATATCTGGCAGTATATCCGCCAGGAAAATATCGAGATCGTTCCGCTCTATTTTGCCAAAGAGCGCCCGTTTGTCCGCAGGAACGGCAACATCATCATGATCGACGACGACCGCATGAAGCTGCTGCCCGGTGAAAAGATCGAACACAAAAAGATCCGGTTCCGTACGCTTGGCTGCTATCCTCTGACCGGAGGAATCGAGAGCGAGGCCGATACGCTCGACGCGATCATCAGCGAAACCCTGGGCGCTGTTTCCTCTGAGAGAACCAGCCGCGTCATCGACAGCGACAGCGGTTCGGCAAGCATGGAAAAGAGAAAGAGGGAGGGATATTTTTAATATGAACAGTCTTCTCAAATTCATCACCTGCGGGAGCGTTGACGACGGAAAGTCCACGCTGATCGGGCACATGCTCTACGACGCCAAGCTTCTGTTCGCGGATCAGGAACGGGCGCTTGAGCTCGACAGCCGTATGGGATCCCGCGGCGGCGCGATCGACTATTCCCTTCTTCTCGACGGGCTGATGGCCGAGCGCGAGCAGGGGATCACAATCGATGTCGCCTACCGCTATTTCACAACGGAAAAGCGTTCTTTTATCGTCGCGGACACGCCCGGACATGAAGAATATACGCGCAACATGGCAGTCGGCGCGTCCTTCGCGGATCTCGCCGTCATCCTTGTTGATGCCACGCACGGCGTGCTCGTTCAGACCAGACGCCACACGCGCATCTGTTCCATGATGGGAATCGAACATTTCGTCTTTGCCGTCAACAAGATGGATCTGGTCAATTTTGACGAGAACCGCTTCCGCAGAATCGAAAAAGACATTCGCCGCATGGTAAAGGAATACGACTACAGAAGCCTGCAGATCCTTCCAGTCTCCGCGACAGACGGGGACAATGTCACCAACCGCTCAAGGCGCATGCCATGGTACCGCGGACCGGCGCTTTTGGAATACCTTGAAAATGTCATCACGGACAAGCCCGACTCTGACGAGGGCTTCTGTATGCCCGTGCAGAGAGTCTGCCGCCCGGACTACACGTTCCGCGGTTTCCAGGGTGAGATCGCATCCGGGAAAATCCGTGTCGGGGACGAGATCCAGACGCTGCCCTCCAACGAAAAAGCCGTCGTTAAACGAATCATCGATGCCGGAAAAGACACCGACTCTTCCGAGACCGGACATGCCGTCACCATCTCGCTCGACCGCGAGGTGGATGTCTCAAGGGGCTGCGTGCTCACAAAGAACGCATCCCTGACCGTGGGCAGCCTGTTTACGGCACGGCTTCTCTGGATGGACGATTCCCATCTTGTCGCCGGAAGGAATTATTTTCTGAAGCTCGGCACAAAGATGGTTCCGGCCGTCGTGATGAATATCCACTGCAAGATCGACGTCAACACGGGCAACGAGATCCCGGCCGACACCACCTATAAAAATGAGATTGTTGACTGCGACATCTCCGTCTCCGACCGGATCGTCTTTGACGAATTCCAGAATAACCACACGCTGGGGTCTCTGATCCTGATCGACCGGATCACCAACATGACTTCCGCGTGCGGCGTTGTCACGAACGTCCTGCGCCGCGCGGACAACCTCAGATGGCAGGAGCATGATATCACAAGAGAACTGCGTGCGCAGCAGAAAGGGCAGAAGCCCGTAACCGTTTGGATGACCGGCCTTTCCGGTTCCGGCAAATCCACGCTCGCCAACGAGCTTGAGAAACGCCTTGTCGCGCTCGGCAAGCACACGATGCTTCTCGACGGGGACAACATCCGCATGGGACTGAACAAAAACCTCGGATTCCGCGAAACGGACCGCATCGAAAATATCCGGCGTATCGCCGAGGTCGCCAGACTGATGAACGACGCCGGTCTGATCACGATCACCGCGTTTATCTCCCCCTATCTGAGGGACAGGCGCAGCGCGCGGGAGATCATCGGCGCAGACAGCTTCATCGAGGTATACGTCAGCACGCCTCTCGAGGAATGCGAGCGGCGCGATGTCAAGGGACTCTACAAAAAGGCCCGCGCCGGGGAGATCTCTTATTTTACCGGTATTTCAAGTCCGTACGAGGTCCCGAAAAAGCCGGAGATCACCGTGGACACCAGCACCATGCCGCTTGATGACTGCGTCGATATCATCCTTAAGGCACTCGGTGAGAAATAGACGCCGGTACCCGTATCCAAATCCGCAAACAGGCACCGGACAGATATCATCAGCAAAGGTTCATGCGCAGGTCTGCGTGAGGAAATCAGCTGCCGCGGGCACCGCCATGAAGGAAGGCAGATACAAGGAGGAAAATATGGCAACCGTTTATCTGCATATAGGTCCGCCCAAAACAGGATCTACCACTATCCAGAACCTTATGTGGGACAACCGCGAGGTTCTTGAAAAACACGGCATCTGTTACCCTGACTTCGGCTACAGATATCCGTTTGCCGGCTACCGCCGGAACGCGCATTTTCTGATTTTTCCTTATATTAACGAGAATGGCCGCGCAATTAAGAAGGTTCCGGGCGATCTGTACGAGGATGGCCTCAACCGTCTGGAGGAGCTCGGCAAAAAATTTGACAAAATCATCCTTACGGATGAAGGAATCTGGTGGTCCAGCCGCTACCGCAAGGATTTCTGGGACAGGCTCAAAAGCGATTTTAAAGAGCGGGGGCTTGATGTGCGCATCATCGTATATTTCCGCCGCCAGGATCTCTGGGTGCAGTCCTACTGGGCACAGCAGATCAAAGAAGGCAGCAGCAGCCTCAATTTCCACGATTATCTGGATTACATGGAGCGAAGAAAATATCCTGCCGACTACTACAGCTATATGAGCAGGCTGGCCGGTCTGTTCGGAAAGGATTCCCTGATCATCCGCATCATGGAGCGCGAACAGTTCCGAGGCGCCGAAAAAACGCTGCAGTCCGACTTCCTGGATATTTTCGGGCTGTCGCTCTCCGACGGCTTTGTGGTAAAGCGCGAGGCCTATAACACAAAGTACAGCGACTATGTCCTCGAGGTGAAGCGTATCCTGAATTACCTGCCGGAATTTTATCATGACAAGCAGATACCCGCGCGCGACATCAGGAAGCTTCTGCAGAACCCGCACGATGAGGACACAAAGCACTCCTTCTTTGCCGAAGGAGAACAGGAGGCTTACCGTCAGAAATTTGCCGAATCCAACAGCCGGCTCGCGCGGGAATTTCTGGGAAGAAAGGACGGAATCCTGTTCTATGAGGAGGTTCGCGATCTCCCTGAATTCAAACTGACGGAGAAAGATCTCCTGCAGGAACCTGTCCTGATCTGCGGCAGAATGATGGATATCATGACAGGCCAGATCAAACAGCTTAAAGAAAATGAGAAACAGCTTGCCCGGGAAAACAGGGAGCTTGAAAAAAAGCTCAAATCGCTGCGGGAGGATGTTTTCTGGTACCGCCTCAAGAGAAAAGTTCATCACCTTATGGGTGAAGAAAATTCATAAAACGAAACAGGAAGTCCCTCCGATTTCAAAAGAGGAGCTTCCTGTTTTATTCTCTGTTTTTCCGGGGAGCGTTATTCCTTTTTCCCCGCGGATTCCCCGGCTATCCCAAGCGCCAGAAGCAGCGCCCACACATACGGCGCGCCGAACACATTCAGGCTCTTCGGCCCTCTGACCTCAGCCGGTTTCTCCATAACTTTTTTCAAAGCATTCGCAAATGTGGCTCTGGTGATGGAACGCGAACGCCTGTCCACAAACATCTCGCCGCCGCGGATCGTATACTGAAACGGAAGATTTTTTGCCGTGTAAAATACCTCTCCCTGCCGGGATTTCAGGATCTTCCACAATTCTTCCGTCATCCGCTCAGATTCTCTTTGTTCAGGCCCATTCTTTTTCTCTTCTATATCCATCCCCGCCGCTCCTTTGCTGCAACACTTCCGTGTATCCCTTCTATTGTAGCGTGGAGGACGCGGGAAATCAAGCTGATTTGACATTTTCTGCGTGTCATTTCTGTCATTCTATGTCAAGCATCCATCCGTTTTCTTTCAGCCAGGCGCGGCGCGTTTCGTAATCAGGAAGAACGCGCGCCACATGCTCCCAGAACCGCCTGGAATGGTTCATCTCAAGACGATGGCAGAGTTCGTGGACGACCACATAATCCAGCACCTCGGGAGGGGCCAGGATCAGTTTCCAGGTAAAATTAAGATTTCCTTTTTCGCTGCAGCTTCCCCATCGGGTCTTCTGGTCACGGATCGTGATTTTTCCGTAAGTCACACCCAGAACAGGCGCATAATACGCGGCCCGCTCCGTGATTTTCTCTCTTGCGGCTTTCATCCCGGCGATACGCTGCTCGCTGGTTATGGAGCCCGCCTGCTCTTTCATCCGGCAGTTCTGCTCCATTCTCGCCACATTCCGGCTGATCCAGGCCTTCTTCTCTTCCACGAACGCCCGTATCCTTGCCTCCGGCATTCTGAACGGGGCGCGGACGATCACGCGCCCTTCCTTTGTCACCTCAAGGGTCATCGTCTTTCTGGCGCTCCGGATAATTTCGACTGTGACCGGTTTTGCAGTATCCATCGATCTCTCCTTATAAATCAGATATCCCTTTCGCTTCCAATATTCTGACAGCAAAGCGCAGCTTATATACTCCTAAGCCGCGCCTCAATCTCCCGGCTGCGGTCCTCGAACAGGAGGCTTTTATTATAGAAGTAATACCTCTCGCACTCATACTCCTGCAGAAAGCGGATGCTGTAGTAGTCCGCGTTCAGCTCCGTGATAAAGATGACCATCTCCTGCCCCGTCCCGAAAGCGGCTTCCATAAAGTCAAAGGCATGCTCCAGCATCTCCCCGGCGTGAGTACGGAAATCCTCCAGGGCATCCTGCTGCCCGTCAAACCATCCTCTGATCTGCGCAAAGGCATCCCCGCCGTCCCTGTATCCCTGTTTTTTAAGCATGAGTGACAATTCCTCAAGTCTTCCCGCCGCACTGCGGTAAATCTGCACATCCTGACGCGAGAGCAGTCCGGCGCCGCGCCGCCGCTCAAACTCACGGATGAATTTCTCCGTTCCCTCGTCAAAAATCTGCTGCGGGGTTCTGTATTCCGGAAGTTTCCGGCCGACATTTTCCTCTTCGCCATCTCCCTCTTTCGGGGAAAAACTTCCTTCCGGCCGATTCCCCGGTACGACGGTCTGCAGCTCATCCCGGACAAATTTCAGCTGTCCGAACAGAAGCTCCAGCTCTTTCTCCTGGCACGCGATCTTCGCAAACTCATTGCGGCAGCGCGCAAGCAGAAGACTGACGACGCCAAGCCGCTCATCGAACGACGCGTGGGCCGCCTTCTTCAGCAGGAGGTCGTCGATCATGCCCGCAAGCACCGCGTCGAGCTGATAATCCATCTGATATTTCTCATAGAGCTCAAGATAATTCGCGAAGTCTTTCGCGATCTTCTCATGCTGAATATACTGGACGATCACCTCACGGTCCGCTTTCTTTCCAAGCCGTTCATACACCTCAAGAAGCCTGGAGAGATCTTCCCATCCGCGCGGCGTCGCAAACTGCCTGCCGTCAACCGTCGTCTCCATGCGGTAGAAATATCCGGTCCGCGCGGTGAGATACGAGGTGACCGCCGGATGGATCCGCTCCTTTGCGGCATATTCCTTCCAGACCTCAAAATTCGGCTCCACCTCAATCT
>CANQEC010000052.1 GCA_947594335.1 uncultured Lachnospiraceae bacterium | reverse complement strand
TCAGCCATTTCTGTTGTGGTCATTTTTCATTCAGTAAAGTTTCCGCTGTTTCCAGCTCTCCTTTTAAATATTCAACTTGCTCATTAAGCTGCATAATTGTCAATTCCTGAGCCTCATAAATACAAAGGAAGCGTCGGTTTTTCTTTCGTCATCTGCCTGTCAACAGCAGGAAGCTGAAAATTTTTAATCATTCTGGGACTGCTCATACTTTTTAGAATAGTATTCACGCATTGCAGCACATGAAATAGGTGCTGTACTGGTCTCCCAAGGCTTAAGAACTCCTCTCGCCTGAATCCACGGTTCTTCCGAATGGGTCAGACTTTCCAGCTGATCACCGGATAATTCTCCGTATGTGTTATACACAGCTTCAAGTACATCCAGTACTTTATCTTCCAAAATACCAGCATCAAACTCAGCTTTCGGAATGGGAATCCATTTGTAATCTGCATAAACCGGATATAATGATGGAACCACAGGACCATGCACCCATGCCTGAATCTCATCTTCAAACAAAGGAGATCCGTCATAAAGCGCACAATACCATGCCTGGGCATAATAGCAAAGCTTCTGAAGTTTCTTATGAGTCATAGAATCTTGACTTAAAAACCAGCTGGCAACATCTCGAATATTTACCATTTAAAGCCTCTCTTTTTTGATTCTTAACTATGCAGTTCTGCTGTTTCTTCTTCGCTCATTATATCACATTCACTAAATAAAGATTATTAAGATAATATGAATTTTTCACTCCCGCCACGTCGCCCGCGTCAGCTCCCCAGTCAGCTTCATCCCCGGGAATCCGTTCTGACGCAGCGCCTCATACAGCACGATGGCCACGGAGTTCGCCAAATTCAGGGAACGTGTCTCCCCGATCATCGGGATCCGCACCGCCGTATCCGGATGTTCGCAGAGAATCTCTTCCGGAATCCCTCCGCTTTCCTTCCCGAACATCAGAAAACAGTCCGGTTCGTAGCTCACTTCCGTATACAGCCTGTGTGCTTTCGTGGAAGCCATGTAGATCTTCGCCTGCGGGTTCTTTTCAAGAAATTCCTCATAATCCAGATAGCGCGTCACATCAATCTGATGCCAGTAGTCCATACCGGCACGCTTCAGCGCCTTTTCCGACAGACTGAACCCCAGCGGTTCAATCAGGTGAAGCCGCGTGCCGGTCGCCGCGCAGGTGCGCCCGATATTTCCCGTGTTCGAAGGAATCTCCGGCTCAAACAACACAATATTCAGTCCTGACATTTTTCCCCTTATCTTTCACACTCAGACTCCTATTTCGCGGCCTGCTCCGCCTTCAGCCTCTTGATAAACCGGTCGATCCGCGCAAGCGCCGCTTTCAGGGCCTCAATCGAGTAGGCATAGGAAATACGCAGAAAACCTTCCCCGCAGGCGCCGAACGCCGTTCCCGGAACGACGGCGACATGCTCCTCTTCCAGAAGACGCATCGCAAATTCATCGGAAGTCAGGCCAAACTCGGCAATGCTTGGAAATACATAAAACGCGCCGAACGGCTCAAAGCATTTGAGTCCCATTTCCTTAAATGCGTGCATCAGGAACCGCCTTCTCTGGTCGTACGACTCGCGCATCATCTGCACATCCTCATCGCCGTTGCGCATAGCCTCAACAGCCGCGTACTGGCTCGTCGTCGGCGCGCACATGATCGCGAACTGATGGATCTTCGTCATCTGCTCCACAATTTTCTGCGGACCGCAGATATAGCCAAGTCTCCAGCCGGTCATCGCATACGCCTTGGAAAAGCCGTTGATCGTCAGCGTGCGCTCCCACATGCCCGGCAGGCTTGCGATTGAAACATGCTCCGCCTCCCCGTAGGTCAGCTCCGAATAAATCTCATCCGAGATCACATACAGATCGTGCTCGATCACGACCTCGGCGATATCCTCCAGGTCTTTGCGGCGCATCACGGCGCCGGTCGGATTGTTCGGAAACGGCAGAACCAGGATCTTGGTTTTGTCCGTGATCTTCTCCAGCAGCTCTTCCTTTGTCAGGCGAAACTCGTTCTCTTCTTTGAGCTGGATCGTCACCGGCACGCCGTCCGCGAGAACGACGCACGGCAGATAGGAGACGTAGCACGGCTCCGGAATCAGAACCTCGTCGCCCGGATTCAGCATCGCGCGCAGCGCGATATCGATACCCTCGCTGCCCCCGACGGTCACAAGCGTCTCCTTTATCGGATCATATTCTATATTGCACCGGCGCTTTAAGTATCTGGTAATCTCAATCCTAAGCTCCTTCAGCCCGGAATTTGAGGTGTAAAATGTTCTTCCTTTTTCAAGGGAATAAATGCCCTCGTCTCTTACATGCCACGGCGTGTCAAAATCAGGCTCGCCCACGCCGAGGGAGATCACGTCGTCCATCTCAGCCGCGATATCAAAAAATTTGCGGATACCGGAGGGCGCGATCGACAAAACTTTCTCTGACAGTGGATTTTTCACGGCGTCATCAGCATCCTTTCATCTTTATTTTTCTTTCCGAGGATCGTGCCGTAATCTTTGTACTTTTTCAGCACAAAATAGGTCGCCGTACTCAGAACCGCGTCGAGCGTAGCCAGCTTGTCGCTGACAAAATTCGACACCTCGCGCAGCGTCTTTCCCTGCAGGATGACCAGAAGGTCGTACGCTCCCGCGATCAGGTAGACGGACTGAACCTCCGGATAGTTGTAGATCCGCTCCGCAACGGAATCATATCCCTGTCCGCGCTGCGGCGCGACGCGCACCTCGATCAGGGCCGTTGTCTTCTCCGACGAGGTCTTCTCCCAGTCAATCAGCGTGTGATAGCCGCAGATGACCTGCTCCTTCTCCATGTCCGCCACTTCGTTGGCGATGATTTCTTCCGACGTACCCAGCAGCACCGCCAGCTCACCAAGATCTATTTTGCTGTTCTTCTCCAGAAATGTTAAAATCTGCTCTCTCATATTTTCCTCCTCTATAAACGTAAGTTTATATCTGACTCGGACTGTCGGATGCCAGTGCTGTCATCCACTCACTTCGTTCGCGGGACAACTAGGCTCCTACAACCTGACAAATTTCAGGATTTACCCGCAAGTCCTGACACAAGGCTCCATCCTGCTTCGGCAGACATTTTTCAAAAAAGCGCCGTACATCCTTCGCAGATTTTCACGGCTCTTTCCTTTTATACCATGCGTCCTGCGGCGCGCGGTCCAGATAACGGCGGTCCTCCCCGTTCAGGATAATCCGGTCCTTGCCGTCCGTTGCTCTTCCGATCACCGCTGCCGGCACAGAACACCGCGCCAGATGTCTCACCAGAGCCTCCCCTTGTTCCGTTCCAACAAGCAGGGACCCGGCAGAATACAGCTCGTACGGGTTTACATCAAAATATTCACAAATTTCTATTGTCTCCTGTTTCACAGGTATTTTTCTGAGATCCACTTCGAGTCCGACACCGGCGTGCTCCGTCATTTCACGGAGCGCCCCGAATATCCCGCCCTGCGACAGATCGTGCACGGCGGCCTGCCCGAAGTGGTTAACGGCTCGGGCATCCTTCGCCACCGACATCAGCTTTTCAAATTCTTTTGCCCGGTCGATCAGAACGCGGGGATACCGGCTTTTCAGCTTCTCCCCGTAATTCAGGGCAAGCGCCGCCGTACCTCCAAGGGCAATCCATTTCGTCACCACGAGCTCGTCCCCGGGAAGAAGAGGACGCCTGCTGCCGGGCTGTTCTTTTGCGCGGGACGCCGTCTCCATCGTTCCGATTCCGGTCACCGTGCAGACGGCTTCCTTCACCGCATCGGAAACCTGCGTATGTCCGCCGAGGATCCTCATCTCCTGCGCCGCAGCCTCCGCAGCGATCTCATCCATGTCCCTTTGCAGATCACGCTCCTCATACCAGGACGGTATCAGCGCCTGCAGCATCAGGGCCTCCGGATGAGCTCCTCCCGCCCAAAGATTATTCGCGGCTGCCAGAACCAGCTTCCCCGGACGGCGCTCAAATCCCGGAACGGTGCAGACTGACGCGTACGCCGTCATCCATGCGCGTTCTTTTCCCTGCTCCCACGCAAAGAGAGCGCAGTCCTCCCCGGAAAACTCCGTGCACCGCACAGAACTGTCCGCATGGATCCTGCGGAGAACAGACCGCCGCAGGACGGCCTCAGGAATCTTCCCTGTACGCATGACGCTGTCCCTCCGGTTTTCTGATTTTATCGGCTGCCCATCGAAAAAATTTGCAGAAATCCCGCTACGCAGCCGGAACCGTCCCCGCCGGAGCGGGTGCCTGCTGCTGGGGATCTGTCTGCGGAGCAGTCGTCTGAGCCTGGGTCTCCGACTGCTGCGTCTGCGTCTGAGCCGGAGCCTGGGTCTGCGGCTGAGGCGGCGACGCGAGAACAGCCTGCACCTGCTGCAGATTATTCTGCGCGATGGCGCTGTTCAAAGCAGCCGCGAGCAGTGCGTTCGGCGTGTTCACACCGACTTCATAGATCGCGGGCGTCGCCTGATAGTAGCTTGAATTGACCTGAATCGTATCCGTCAGGTTCCCGTCAATATAAATCTTCTTCCACAAAACGGCCGACAATCCTTCGTGCGGCGACTGTGTCTGCACCACATAGCCGGCATTCTGGTCCGGCTTCGCGACCAGCGTGACATTCGACGACGGGTCCGTGCGGCCTGTCACCTCGCTGACAAACTCAAGCGTGCGGTTCGCCGGACGTGTTTCCTTCCCGTAGACGGAGAACGTCAGCGTGCCGTAATAGGCGGAACCTGCTATATAGATCGGCGAATCAAGATTATTGGTAAATACAAGATCCATCAGCCCTTCCGCAATCGCGGCGTCCTTCGACGGATCAACGTACGATACGGTCATTGTATGGTTCGATCTTTCATCAATCTCAATCTCTGCTTTCAAAAGCGCGTTGTACAGCGTTGTGGAAACCTGGCACATGCCTCCTCCGTACGTGTCAACCACCTGCCCGCTCTCATAGGACGGCGCCGGTTCATAGCCGTTTTCCGCAGTAAACGGAACAACCGCGGCCGTGACCGAAAATCCTTCTCCCGGCATCAGAAGCGTGCCGTTGATCTTGGATACGCCTGTCTCGATATTCTGGGCTCTCGCGGCGGAAGAAGCGGAATAATCCGTGGAAGCTGTCCCGAGAATATGGTTCATCTCGCTCACCGTCTCCTCGCTGAGCATCGGGGATTTCCTTGTCACCTCCACCGGAACCACAAGATTCTCCATCTTCCATTCCGCTATGTATTCATTCAGCGTCCCGAGCGTAGCGTCCTCCTTCAGCGTAAGGCCGTCCGTACCGCCCTCCGCGTAAAGCACGCCGTCGTCCCCCATGCGGACCGTTCCCTCGACCGGCTCGGAATTGAACGCATTGCACATCTGAACAAATTTCCGTTCTGCTTCCTCGTCAACCGCGTATTTTATATCATAATGGACATTCTGATTCTGAAGATCTTTCTTTTCCTTATACCGGCGCATGATACTGCCTGTCGTTCCCACCCTGCTGACTTCATCGATCAGCTCCGTGTTTTCCCAGGAAAGCCCCAGCTGTCCGAGGGTCGCCGAAACCTGATCGTCCCCCATCTGCAGAGTAATCATCATGCTTGAAAGCCGGCCAACCTGCTCGCGCACCATCTCCTCGGCTTCCTGCGGCGTCTTTCCTCCTACATCCATATCCCCGATAAAGACACCCTCGCTGATGACTTCACCTTCCCCGGCAAAAACCGTCAGCATCTGAAAAAACAGGATGCCAAGAGCGCAGAACAGTCCTGTGATCCATCTTTTTTGCATAATGTCCCCTGTCCTTTGTCAATTTATAAAAGCCGACGCAAACAGCCCCAGCACCATGGCCGCTACGATCACAATCACGATAATCGCCGCGATCTGCTGTTTCTTTTTACTGTTAAAATTCATCATATCCGTCACCTCTTAAGCTTTCCATACTGTGAAATGATACTGTCAATCATGCGGGACGCTTCGCTTTTTGTCAGCGTCTCAATTTTTACGTTGCTTTCTATTCTATGACATTTTATCAGATCCCGCAAGTACACTTTTTGTGAATTTGTGATCGGGGATGCTCTGCGCACCCTGCAGTTCATCGGCTCCGGCACGAACAGCTCCGGATGTCTGTCCCCAAACTCTTCTTTGAGCCTCTCAAAGATCCGGGCCGCCGTCAGCGCGTCGTCGAGCGCTCTGTGATGCTGCTCTTGCGGTATCCCAAAATACGCGGCTACCCGGTCGAGCGATTTCTTCTCCAGCTGCGGCAGGCAGACTCTCGCCATCTTCAGCGTATCCAGCCCTTTCCTCTCGTAAGGCAGTCCCATGCGCGCCAGGGTGTTCTTCATAAAGCTGTAGTCAAACGGAAGATTATGTCCAAGCAGAACGCTGCCCTCAAAAGAAAGCTCCTCTTCCGTTCCCGCCTTGTCATCCGCGGCCATTTCCTGCGCAAAATCAAGAAATCCCCTGACCGCTTTTTCCGTGCAGGGGCTTCCCTTGACCATCTCCTCCGTAATCCCGGTCAGCTGCGTGATAACCTGAGGAATCGAAATCCCGCAGTCAATAAATGTCTCATAAGTATCTGTTACTTCACCGCTCTCGATCCGAAGCGCCCCGATCTCCAGAATCCGGTCATTCTCCGGAGACAGCCCGGTCGTCTCAAGATCCAGCGCTATATAGGTATCCGTCATCTGTTTTCTCCTTTGTTCTGTCACTGCCGTCTATGGCAGGAACGTTTTCACTGCGTTTTGCGCAGACCCGGACAGGAAAACAGCTGCTGACGCAGCACCCGGGCGCGCGGACAAGCACCGGGAAAACCGCCCCTGCCCGGTCAGAATTTCATCAGGATCTCCGTCACGGCCGCCGCGTAAATCAGCGGATCCCGTTTCGCGTAATCGAACAGCAGCCATTTTCCGTCCCCCGCATACTCCAGATGCGTCATTTTCATAAGCTGCTTCCAGGTGCGATCCTGATAATGCGGCAGATACCGCCGCGTCCGCTCTTCCTCTTTATAAAATTCAATGATCCGCTCTTTTAACGGCTCCTGATCCCCGGCCCACGCTGGCCGCGTCTTTGCGTTCTCGCGCAGGTACAGATCCTGTATCAGAAATCTGTCATACGAAAGCATGCTCTTTTCCCGCGCAAATTCCCGCAGCAGCTCCAGTCTCTGCATCCTCGTATAGGAACGCTGTCCCTGCTGTCCTTCTTCATGCGCGCGGTAAAACGACGCGAGCGCCTCATAGAGCGCGAACGGACGTCCGTATTCCCGCTCCAGCGCTTCGATCGTCCGGTCAAACTGATGGCTGTTGTAATATACCTCCAGCATCTCCTCGATCTCCTTGAGGCGCAGCAGCTCCCCACAGGAGATCCATCGCGTCTGAAGCACCTCGTACGGCGGCTCAGCCCGATAGATAATCCCATATTCTCCGGCGCGTCTTTGCATCTCGGAACCGCGCAGCACCTTCAGAAAACCGAGCTGAAGCTCCTGAGGCCGCAGCGCGTATACCGCGTCAAAGGACCGTCCAAAGCTCTCATATCCTTCAAACGGGAGCCCGGCGATCAGATCCAGATGCTGATGAATGTTATGGGACGCCGCAATTTTTCTCACATGCTCCGCGATCTTCTCAAACGGAGCTGTCCGGTGAATCGCCGCAAGCGTTTCCGGATTGACCGTCTGCACACCGATCTCCAGCTGCACCAGCCCTGGCCTCATTTTTGCCAGCAGCGCCAGCTCCTCCCCGGTCAGCAGATCCGCCGATATCTCAAAATGAAAATTCGTGACGCCGTTGTCATGCTCCAGCAGAAAACGCCAGATCTCCATCGCATGAGAATGGCTGCAGTTGAAGGTGCGGTCCACAAATTTGACCTGGCGCACCTGATGCTCCAGAAAAAAGGCCAGTTCTTCCTTCACAAGCTCTAGGCTGCGGAAACGGACCTTTTTCTCCAGCGACGACAGACAGTAGCTGCAGGAAAACGGACATCCTCTGCTGCTTTCGTAATAAATGATCCGGTTCTCAAATTCCTCTATATGGAGATGAACCTGTTCAATTGAACGGGGAAGGTTCTCTCCCCGCCCACCGTGCGGCCCGGGGGCTGCGTCATCAGCTGGCTTCCCTGCCCGGGTCTGCGCATAGACGAATGGGAGCGCATCCAGCGTGCGCTCCGGCGGGGCGGGGGGATTTTGTCTGATCTGGGCCGCGCGCCACGCGATCCCCGGAATCTCCTCAAGCGTCCCGCAAATGTCCGATGCGCCGCCGCGGACTGCCGGGAAATCGTCCCCGTCCTTGCCTTGTCCGGCATAAGTCCGGACGCCATCGGTCACAGACAGATCCTGAACCTCCCGCAATCCGGCAGACAGCCTGTCCGCAAAACCGTCAGATCCCCCGCCGCGCGATGCAAAATATCTCTCATAGTACCGCAGCAGCCGGTAAAACGTCTGCTCCCCTTCCCCGATCATCACACCGTCAAACTGGGGATTTTCCCTCAAAAACAGCTCCGCATCCCACGATACCTCCGGTCCGCCGGCCCAGATCACGGTGTCCGGCAGAACCTTCCGGATATTTTCCGCGATCTCCAGGACTTCTCTCCGGTTCCAGATATAGCAGGAAAACAGGAGAAGCTCCGGCTTTTTCCGATAAATCTCCCCGAAGATCACTTCCGTCCGGTGATTGATCGTAAACTCTGCCAGCTCCACCTGTTCTTCAAATTCCCGCGCCGCGGCTTTCAGACTGTATACAGCCAGATTCGAGTGAATATACTTCGCGTTGATGGCAGTCAGCAAAACTCTCATCAGCACACCATCTTCGCCGCGCCGTAGATTCCCGCGTCATTGCCCAGAAGCGCCAGCGCGAAATCTGTCTGCGTGCATGCGCTGAACGTATATTTTCTGTAATTTTTCTGAATAAAATCCAGCAGGATCGGACCCGCCTTGGAAACGCCTCCGCCGATCACGATTATCTGCGGATCCACCACGCACGCAAATCCCGCGAGCGCCTTGCCAAGATACACGCCGAAGCGCTCCGCCACGCGGATGGAAAGAGCGTCTCCCTCTTTGACCGCGTTGAAAACCGTTTTTGCCGTGATGCGCTCCTGTCCGCGCAGAATGGAATCCTCATCGCTCGCCGCAAGCTCTTCCCTCGCCAGCCGCGCGATACCGGTCGCGGACGCTACCTGCTCCAGACAGCCGCAGTTTCCGCAGTTGCACGGATCTGTGATGGAATCGTCCACATGGACATGTCCGATCTCCCCTCCCGCGCCGTGGAATCCCGGCACGATCTTTCCGTCAATGATGATTCCGCCGCCAACGCCAGTGCCGAGCGTCACCATGATCATACTGCGCGCCCCGGCTCCGCCGCCCTTCCAGGCTTCCCCGAGCGCCGCGACATTCGCGTCGTTGCCCGCTTTGACCGGAATCCCGGTCAGTTCCTTCAGCTGCCCTTCCACATCCATAAAACCCCAGTGAAGATTTACCGCGTACGGCAGACAGCCGTTCTCATTGACCGGTCCCGGTATGCCGATTCCGATTCCGAGCACATCCTTCTTCGAAATGTCCTTCTCTGCAAGCTTCTCCAGAACCGTCTCCGCAACATCCGGCAGGATATGGATCCCCTTCTCCTCCGTCCTTGTATCAATTTCCCATTTGTCCAGCAGAACGCCTTCCTCTGAGAAAAATCCGCATTTCACGGTGGTTCCGCCTACATCAATTCCAAAACAGTATTTCTTCAATTTATCCACCCTTCCTTCTCTTCTCTGTTTCTCATCAGACTGTTCTGCACACGGTTGTACAATTCTCTTGCCGCGTTGTAGCCCATCTTTTTCTGTCTGTGATTGACTGCCGCCGCCTCCACGATCACGGCCAGATTGCGGCCCGGACGGATCGGCAGAGAATGACAGACTACGTGGTTGCCCAGAAACTCCGTGTATTCTTCTTCGAGCCCGAGACGGTCATACTCCCTGTCCCGGTTCCATTCCTCAAGCTTGATCACCAGATCGATCGACTGCGTGTTCTTCACACTCTCAACGCCGAACAAAGTCTTGACGTCGATGATGCCGATACCGCGCAGCTCAATAAAATGCCTCGTGATATCCGGAGCGGTTCCCACCAGCGTATCATCGCTGACCTTGCGGATCTCAACAACATCATCCGACACAAGGCGGTGTCCGCGCTTGATCAGCTCCAGCGCCGCCTCGCTCTTTCCGATGCCGCTTTCGCCCATGATCAGCACGCCTTCGCCGTAAACATCGACGAGCACGCCGTGGATCGAAATGCAGGGCGCCAGCTCGACATTCAGCCAGCGGATGATCTCCGCCATGAAAGCGGACGTTGAAGCGTCCGTCGCAAAAAGCGGCACCTCATACTGCCTGGCCAGGCGGAGCATGTCCTCATCCGGCTCTGTTTTTGTCGTATAAATGATACACGGCACATGGTAGGAAAGAAATTTTTCGTACACCGGAACTTTCTGTTCCCTCGTAAGACTCTGCAGATATGTATATTCGACGTATCCGATGATCTGCACACGCTCTGAATAAAAATGATCAAAGAAACCTGAAAGCTGGATCGCAGGACGATTGATCTCAGAGGTGACGATCCGCTTCCCGTCCATATCGATCTCCGGAAGTATATTGATCAGTTTCATCTTCTCTGCCATCCTGGCAATTGTCACACTGCTCGCCATAGACAAATTCCTCCTGAACGCAATATTTAAAGTATGTATGCTTTATCCGCAAAACCATGTAGAATCACATAAGTATACCATATAACAGCGCTTCTGTATATTTCTTTTCCCTTAATTTTTCCTCGCGCATGGCGGTCCCCGCCATGAAAAAATTCAGATCTTTTCCGTGGTGCGGGTTCCGCCGCGAAAAGACTCAGACACTTTCTGTGGTGCGGGTTCCGCCGCAAAAAGACTCAGACACTTTCCGTGGTGCGGGTACCTCCGTGAAAATATTCATACACCTTCCGCGCGCTCGCCGCGTTCATCGATTCCGCGTTCGCAAGCTCCTCCATGCTGGCGTCGCGGATCCCCTCCAGCGATTTGAAGGTGCGCATCAGCGCTTTGCGCCGCGTCGGGCCGATCCCCTTGATCTCATCAAGCAGCGAATGTACCTGCTGTTTGCTCCGCAGGCTCCGGTGATACTCGATCGCAAAACGGTGCGCTTCATCCTGAATCCGCGTGATCAGCTTAAAACATTCGGAGTGCGTATCGATCGGAAGCTCCTCATTCTGATAATACAGCCCCCGCGTCCGGTGAAAATCATCCTTTACCATGCCGCAGACAGGAATATCGATCTGCAGCTTCTCCAGCACGCGCAGCGCCACATTGACCTGCCCTTTTCCTCCATCCATCAGGATCAGATCCGGGAAGCGGCTGAAGCTGCCAAATTCCTCGCTCTGGTTCTTCTTTGCGAGCTCCTTTTTTTCCGCAAGGCCATGCGTAAACCGGCGCGTCAGCACTTCCTCCATGCTCGCGTAATCATCCGGACCCTGCACATTTTTGATCTTAAATTTCCGGTAATCATTGCGCCTGGGCTTCCCCTTCTCATAGACGATCATCGAGCCGACCGACTCAAACCCGCTGATGTTTGAGATATCGTACGCCTCCATGCGCGCCGCGCCTTCAAGTCCGAGCAGACGCTCCAGCTCGCGCACCGCCCCGATCGTTCTTCCTTCCTCGCGCTTGATGCGCTCCCGGTCCTTGCTCAGCACGATCGCCGCGTTGTCAGCCGCCAGCTCCACAAGCTTTTCCTTCACGCCCTTTTTCGGAACACGCAGATAAACGCGCCCGCCGCGCTTTTGGGAAAGCCACTGTTCCACCACTTCGTGATCCTCGATCTCCGTCTCAAGCATCAGCTCCCGCGGCACAAACGGAGTTCCTGCATAATACTGCTTGATAAAGCTGTCCAGGATCGCGGACTTCGTGTCGTGCGGGGCCACCTGCAGATAAAAATGATCCCGCCCGATCATCTTTCCTCCGCGGATGAAAAATACCTGGACAACCGCGTCGCCGCCGTCGGACGCCAGCGCCAGCACATC
>CANQEC010000051.1 GCA_947594335.1 uncultured Lachnospiraceae bacterium | reverse complement strand
CCTGCCCGAGCTTTACGAGAGGAAAATTCGCTTACGATTTCTGTGACACCGGTATGATTTGTCCGCTGGCAAAGATGTACACACTGGGAAGCGGCTTTATTCCGTCCCCGAACCATGCGGGCGGCCTGCGGTTCCACGGCATGAGCTCGATTCTCTCCCAGCTGTATCATGACGGCCTGATGGAGGCGGTAACGGCGGAGCAGACATCCGTATTTGAGGCGGCGGAGCAGTTCGCGAGAGTGGAAGGCATCCTTCCGGCTCCGGAAAGCGCTCACGCGATCCGCGTGGCGATCGACGAGGCGCTCAAGTGTAAGGAAACCGGCGAGGAGAAGACGATCCTCTTCGGCCTGACCGGCACCGGCTATTTCGATATGGTGGCATATGAGAAATTCCACAACGGAGAGATGACCGACTACATCCCGACAGACGCGGATCTGCAGGTTGGATTTGACGGAATTCCGAAATTCCCGGGAAATGAATTTTAAGAGGATGATGGCTAAAACGGCGTTTCTCTGAGAAAGACAGGATCTGTTTTACGGGCGGCTGTGCATTTGTGTGCATGGCCGCCCGTTTTGGCTATGCGCAGGCCCAGGCATGGAAAATCTCCTCTGGGGCTGTACGGCAGTTTTGCGGGCTCACTTTCCGGCTGGTTCCGCAAATTCGTAGTTTCTGAGAATCCTTCCGAATCCAAGGCAGATGACAACGCCGAGGATGCCGAGAAGGAACATGACGAGAGCCGCCCCTGAGCCTTTGCCGGCGCCGAACAGCCGCGCCGGGAATCCTCCGGGATCCGCTTTTGCCATCAGCGGCTCGCAGATCTGATCGATCAGAAAGCCGCCCAGAAAGGTCCCGATGGGGATGGTAAAGAACTGCAGCGTGTTCCGGCAGGAGTAGACCCGCCCCTGCATCCGGGGGGGAATCGTGCTGCGCAGGATCACGTCGAGGTTCGCGTTCATCACCGGCACCAGAATCCATCCGATGACCTGCGCCAGATACCACCAGGCGGGCGTTCGTGTAAACGCCAGGATAAAATTTTCTGTTCCCAGGGAAAACAGCATGGTCAGATAAATCACGCGGATCCGGTTTTTCGGCGCGGGCAGGACCGTTGTGATCAGACTTCCCGCGAGCGTCGCGATTCCTGCGCAGGAGGTGACGATCCCCAGCACGGCCTCGCTTCCGTTTGCGCTGGACAGCACGTAGGGCGGAAGCGCCGCGTCAAACGCCGACGCCACGAAATTCACGCCGGAAAGGAACAGAATCAGGGTGAGGATCAGGCGGTTGTCGCGAAGGTACAAAAGCCCGGCTTTCATGTCTGCCAGGATAGAGTCGTCCGGAACGATTTCCGCCGGAAGGCTGTCTGCGGCGCAGGCAGAGGAGTTTACGGGCGGAATCTGCACAAAAAGCAAAAGCGCCAGAAACGCGGCGGAAAATGTCGCGAGATCCGCGAAGATCACGCCGTCCATTCCTGCAAGCGCGAACAGCGTCGTGGCGAACACGGGATGCAGGATCGTGACAAGAGAATTTGAAAAGGATCGCAGGCCGCTTGTCCTCTGGTAATGTTTCTCTGGCGTGATCAGCGTCATCGCCACCTCGCCCGCAGGCTGCTGCACGGTGTTCATCAGTCCGCTGACCGCGTTCAGGATGTACAGGTGAACGGGCCGCAGGGAGTCTGTCTTCAGAAGAATCAGAACCGTGGCGGAGCAGCAGGCCGCGAATGTGTCGCAGGCCAGCATGGTTTTTTTCTTGTCCCAGCGGTCGCTTAAAGCTCCGGCGAAGATGCTTGTCAGCACATACGGCGCGTAGGAACAGATGGACAGAAAAGCCGTCTGCAGCGCCGATCCGGTTTTTTCATAAAGCCACAGAGTCAGCGCGAAATTTGTCATGGCGCTGCCAAGCTGCGACAGCGACTGCGTGGACCACAGGATAAAAAATGTTTTAAGTTCTTTGCATATCGTTTTCATTTTGACTTTGCTCCTTTGAAATTCTTTAAGATCAAATTTGCAAAGTCTGAGGATCAGGGCTTACGTAAGGGCTGTCATCCGTTTTTTGCAGGCGGCAGACTGCTGCCGCGCCTTGCACACATTCTGCACATGAAGCACATATCCTGCACACGGATCATAACCGGTAAGACTTCTGGCGCTCCATGCAGTATCCTCAAACCTTGCATGGAGCAGATGCAGTCATTAAAATCATCGTTTTCCTCCTGCTGTATTATTCTGATAAAAGTACGTCTGTGACAACGGACGGAAACTGCAAAGAGAGTCCCGGCCCGCTGTCAGATCACAGTATAGCATAATGTCGTGCCGCGGGCAAAGTACCTTTTGCCTCCAGCATCATATCAGGGATGAAAGCCGATGATTCTGCGCTCTGTTTAACACTCTGTCATCGCCGCCGTCCGGGGCTTTCTCTGTAAATAACTTGACTGGAAATATGGCCTGCTGTACAATAATTATCTATAAATTTTCCAGATATGTTGTCCGGGATTTTGCGGTGTGTCCGGTGTGCGAAACGAAATGCTTCTGTCTGCGCCGCGGATACTGCCGCAGTCTGATCAGGACAGAAAAGGAGGATGACAGAATGCCAAGACGCAATCTGAAAGATAATTTTGAAATCTGTGTGGAGGGAAGTAATCAATGGTATCCAATGACCGTGCCGGGCTCCGCCATGGGGACGTTTTACCGGGAAAACATCCTTCCGGATCCCTATGAGGGACTGAACGAATATCAGGTCCGCGAGTTTTTCCGCAATGATTTCCGGGTGCGCGGGACTTTTACGCTTACCCCGGAAGAATATGAGCAGGAGAATCTTCTGCTGGTTTTCCACGGCATTGATACGATCGCGGATATCTTTCTGAACGGAAAATTCCTTGGTCATACGGAGAACATGCACCGCAGATATACATATTTCATCAAAGGACTGGCGGAAAGCGGGGAAAACCGTCTGGAGATCGCGCTGCGCTCGCCGATCGGATATATTGAATCCGTAAAGCCGGCAGCAGGCAGAGAGATCCATATGGTCAGCACCGGGACCATGCCCGGCTCACAGTACATCCGCAAGCCGCACTGCATGTTCGGCTGGGACTGGGGCCCGCAGCTGCCGGACGCCGGGATTTTCCGTGAGATTGAGCTGTGCGCCTACAGTCGGGCAAGACTTGGAGAGACGCTGATCCGGCAGCGGCATGGGTACGGGTATGTGTCTCTGGAGATGGAGACGGAGATCCTTGCGGGAGCCGGAAACCGGGAAGTGTGTGTGAACCGCGCGGCAGAAAATGCGGCTGCGGCAAAAGGGACAGAGGAAGGCCGTGCTGCCGGGGGGACCTGTACAGTACAGCAGGCAAAAGGAGAGAATACGGGAAATACTGCAGGAGAAGTGCGGACAGAATCGTCTGCAAATGAGGCGGGAACGGCGGCCCGGAAAAATTCATCCGAATTTACGGTCCGGTATGAGGTGCTCGCCCCCGGCGGGAAGAGAATCTATGAAGGTCTGGATACACAGATCAGCATCGAGGATCCTCAGCTCTGGTGGCCGAACGGATACGGAAAGCAGCCGCTGTACACAGTGAAGGTTTCCGTCTGGGAAAAGAACCGCCGGCTCGATGAGAAGATATACCGGATCGGCCTTCGGACGCTGACGGTGTCCCGTGATAAGGACAGGTGGGGTGAGGAGTTCGCAATTCAGGTGAATGGGGTAAAGATCTTTGTCAGAGGAGCGGATTATATTCCGGACGACTGTTTTTATTCCAGAATCACGGAGGACGTGCTGCGCAGAGATGTGAGGGCGGCGGTCTTTGCGAATTTCAACTGCCTCCGCGTCTGGGGCGGCGGATATTATCCTTCGGACGCCTTTTATGACCTGTGCGATGAGAACGGTATCCTGCTGTGGCAGGATCTGATGTTCGCCTGCAATATCTATGATCTGACGGATGCTTTTGCGGAGAATATTGTGGAGGAGGCAAGAGATAATCTGCTGCGTTTCCGGAACCACGCATGCCTGGCGCTGATCTGCGGAAACAACGAGATGGAAATCGCGTGGACCGACTGGGGATCCGCCCGCGGCCATGCGCCGTCGCTTAAGCGGGATTACCTGATCCAGTTTGAATATCTGCTTGCCAATGTGGTCCGGGAGACGGCGCCGGATACGTTCTACTGGCCGTCTTCGCCGTCCTCCGGCGGGAGCTTTGACCTGCCCGGCGATGAGAACCGCGGCGACTGCCATTACTGGGACGTCTGGCATGGGCAGAAGCCGTTTGAGGAGTATCTGAACCACTGTTTCCGGTTCTGTTCCGAGTTCGGATTCCAGTCTCTGCCGTCGGTCAAGACAATCGAGACATTTACGAAGCCGTCAGACCGGAATCTGTTTTCGCGGGTGATGGAGAGCCATCAGAAGAATCCGGCGGCGAACGGAAAGATCCTGTATTATCTCTCGGAGAGCTTCCGCTATCCGAAGGATCTGGAGAGCCTTTCCTTCTTAAGCCAGGTGCTCCAGGGCTATGCGATGAAGACGGCGACCGATCACTGGAGACGAAACCGCGGCCGCTGCATGGGAAGTATTTACTGGCAGTTCAACGATAACTGGCCGTCGGCTTCCTGGTCCAGTATGGATTATTACGGGCGGTACAAGGCGCTGCATTATATGGCGCGGAGATTTGACGCTCCGGTGGCCGGAAGCATACAAAAGGACGGCGCGCACATGGGATTCTGGATTTCCAATGAGACAAAATCGCCGGTATCCGTGCAGGCAAAGATGACGCTGAAGACGCTGGATTTTGTGGTGATCGATGAGATGACGACGAGCCGCGAGGTGCGTGAGCTGTCGGCGGAATGTCTGCTGCAGAAGGATTACGGGGATCTCATCAAAGGTCACGAGGACAGTGTCTTTGTGTGCGTGGAGTATACCTATCTGCAGGACGGCGTAGAGCTCGACAGATGCGAGACGGAGATTTTTGTTCCGGTCAAATATCTGGAGCTTGGAGAACCGCATCTGAAGCTGCTTCAGCTCTGGGACGGAAGCCTGGAGCTTTCGGCGGAATCTTTTGTGCCGTACTGTATGCTGGAGTGCGTTGTGGGGGACTGCATCTGGGAGGACAATGTGGTTGCGGTCACCGGGCGCGAACCTGTGTGGATCAAAGTGCAGGAAGGGTCTTACGGGAGCGTTGGAAATATCAGGCTGTACGATGTGTATCATACGTATTCCTGAAAAGATAAGTCTGGAATCGGGAGGACTGCCAAAAGGTGGCCTCCCGATTTCCTTAGGAGTCGAAATTTCGGTAAATTTGTATAAAAACGCGTGTTTACAAAGGAATGTATTGATGTTTAATTTAGTAATAAATCATAAAAATATGTAATAAAGTAAAATAAATATTGCAACTTTCCTCTGGATAGTGTATCATAGAAACACGACAAAATTCTGAAAACATGGTTCGGAAGAAAAAAGAATGCCGGATCAGGCTCTGGAGGAAGTTTATGGTTCAGCTTATTACAAGACGCGGAAGAAAGAATGCGGAAGACTGTTATGTCGAATCAGTAAGAATTACTCCTCTGCTGGATGAAAGCGCGGTGCAGATCCGTGTGTGTTCAGGCACGGACGGCGCCGGAATATCAACAGCGAAGAAACAGGTGCGTTTTCTTCGCGACGCGGAACGCAAAGGTCCGCCGGCCCCGGGTACCGGGGATGATTTTATTCAGCGTTATGTGATTTCAGATGCGCTGGAGGGCGATTCCGGTTCCCAGTGTCAGGATGGAATTTCCAAAAGACGGTATGTTGTCTCCCGGATGCAGGAGGAGGCGCGCCCGATCAGGATCGCGGTGCTTGATCAGGGCAATGTCGTGGCCCAGGTCAGGACTGTTCTGGATCAGGATATAAAAATACCTCTTCAGAGTGTACACCTGTGGACTCCCGACGATCCGTATTTTTATGATCTTGAGATTGAGTTTGGGAAAGACAGGGTTACTTCATATTTTGAGATGCGCTAGACGCCGGCGGAGAAAGCAGATGTTCAATGCTGCCTGCGGCGGAACCGATATACAGATCGGTTCGGATCAGCGTATAAGATGACAGGGATAATGCCGTGTCCCTGCCATTTTGACATGGAAGGGCGGCGGCAGTACGAAGGGATCTGTCCGATATGGTTTCCCTCCTTTACAACCAGCCCCGTACTGCTGCCTGGGCGCCCTTCCGGTTATCCATCTGGCTGTACACCGGGGATCTTTGCTTTTGTGCAGGATCCTCGGCGTTTTTTGTGCGCAGGCCCGGGCAGGGAAAACTGCTGCCGGCGCAGCACCCGGGCCGCGCGGCGGGCGGGAGGAAAAGCCGCCTCCTGCTTGATTTCCTGCCTGTGGGAATCTGTCTGCGACATTGGAAGAGGAAAATTTCCTGCCTGCGGGAATCCGCCCATGATACCGTCAGAGGGAAAAATTCTCCACAAAGACATAATTTTGCACAAAAAAAGGAATTTTTGATTGACACTTTTACTGCAAAACGCTAAAATAATAATGTGGTAGTTCATGGCAATAAGGCCCGTACGCGGGTTTTTTATTGTAATATCAAGTAAGAAGGAGGTAAAAAAATGATTAAAATCAGAAAGCTGCTTGCACTGCTGCTTGCATCCGCGATGGTCATGGCTCCTGCCGCTTCCGCTTTTGCTGAGGAAGCTGCCGATGAGACAGAGGCTGCCGCGGCTGCCGAGACGTCCGGAGGGGGGCTGATACCATGGTCGTATCAGTTGAAAAAGGACTTGAAGGCAAATTCTCCCCGTTCTTTTATCTGAGCGCGAACGACGGCAATGTCGTTGATACATTCACGCTTTACACCCTGATGACTGACCGTGTGGCGGGTCCGGTCAACAACGCGATTGAGGGTGAGACCCGCGCCTATAACGGCAAAGACTATGAATACAAGGGACCGGCTGACATAACTGTCACCGAAAATGAGGACGGAACGGTTTATTACGATCTGACCATCCGCGACGACATTGTATTCACAGACGGCACTCCGGCCGATATTGATGATGTTATCTTCGGCCTGTACGTCTACCTTGATCCTACCTACGACGGCAATGTCACGTTGTACTCCTGCCCGATCGAAGGACTTGAAGAGTACCGTTCCGGCATGTCTCCGCTGTACACCCTGCTGGTTGAGGCGGGCGAGGACAATACGGATTTCACATACTGGGATGAGGAGACCCAGACGCAGTTCTGGACCGAGGCTCTGCCGGCGGCCGGCGAGGCTTTTGCCCAGTCCATCCTGGATTACTGCATCGCGAACGGCTACAATGCCGAGGATGATCCTGTAGAGGCGATCACACCGAACTGGGGCTATGAGGTTGCCGAGGGAGCTACCGCCGCTGATTTCTTCAACACGATGGTGGAAGCTTATGAAGGCGACTACAACGCCATGTCCGAGACGGAGCTTGCGACCGGTACGCTCTGGAGCTATCTTGATGCTTCCTGGTCAGCCGGTGTTGAGACCGGGGAGTCCGCTCCGAATATTTCCGGTATCCAGAGGCTTGACGATTACTCGCTGCGTGTTGTGACGACCGAGCTGGACGCTACGATGATCTATCAGATGTCCCTGCCGATCGCTCCGCTGCATCATTACGGCGATGAGAGCCTGTATGACTATGAAAATAATATGTTCGGATTCCCGAAAGGCGATCTGTCCATCGTGAAGGCGAAGACGACGGATCCTCTCGGCGCCGGTCCGTACATTTTTAAAGAATATTCCAACGGCGTGGTTTACATGGACGCGAACCCGGATTTCTATAAGGGTGAGCCGAAGATCGCGCATCTGAATTATCTGGAGTCCACTGAGGCGGACAAAGTCAACGGTATTGTGGCCGGCACTCTGGATCTTGCGGATCCGAGCTACTCTGTTGACACCGCGAAGCAGATCGCTGCCGAGAACGGCTTTAGCGATGATGAATGGGATAATTTCGATGGCCCGGTTCTCACAACCAGACTGATTGACTACCGCGGCTATGGCTATATCGGCATCAACCCGAACAATGTCAAGGTTGGGGATGATCCGTACTCAGACCAGTCCAAGGCGCTGCGCAAGGCGCTCGCGACGCTGATCGCCGTTTACCGTGACGAGGCGATTGATTCCTACTACGGACCGACGGCTTCAGTCATCAACTACCCGATTTCCAACACCTCCTGGGCTGCTCCGCAGACCACGGACGACGGATACCGCATTGCCTACTCTGTTGACATGAACGGCGCGGATATCTACACGGCGGATATGACGGCAGAGGACAAGTATGCCGCCGCCATGCAGGCTTCTCTCGATTATTTCGAGGCTGCGGGCTATACGGTTGAGGACGGAAAGATCACCGCGGCTCCGGAAGGTGCGAAGATGGAATACGAGTGTATCCTCGGCGGCAACGGCCAGGGCGATCACCCGAGCTTCCTGCTGCTTAAGAACGTCTCCGAGGCGCTTGAGACAGTCGGATTTACGCTGAGCATCAACGATGTCGTGAACGCAAGCGATCTGTACGCGAGCTATCAGAACGGCGTGGCGGAGCTGTGGTGCGCGGCATGGCAGGCTTCCTCCGACCCGGATATGTTCCAGCTCTATCACTCCGAAGGTTCCACGAACTATTATCAGATTGCGGACGACGAGCTGGATGAGCTGATTGAGGCAGGACGTCAGTCCACCGATCAGGCATACCGCAAGTCGATCTATCAGGCGGCCATGGAGATCATCATGGACTACGCGGTGGAGATCCCGATCTATCAGAGAAGCGAATGTGTCCTTCTTTCTTCAGAGCGTGTGAATATCGACAGTATTCCGACCGACATGACTCCGTACTGGAACTGGCTTTCTGAAGTCGAGACCATTGAACTGAAATAAACCGAATAAACGATGTCTTCTGCTTTCCTTTGATAAAGCAGGAAAGCAGAGGGCCTGCTGAAGATATTGGTACACTTCTTCAGGGAGTGAGCAGCAATTCGCCGCGCGGCAGGGAGGCATTCTCAAAGATGAGGCGGCCGCCCGCCGCGCGTTTTTTAAGAATCGGGAGGAATGTATGCGAAATTACATCATCAAACGCATTATCATCTCCATCGGTATCCTGTTTTTTGTCACTTTAATCATCTATACGCTGATCCGATGCCTGCCCACGAGCTATGTGGAGACCATGGCGATCCAGCTTTCCAGCAAGCCCGGGTCAAAGCCGTATGAGGAATGGCTGGCGCAGCTTAACGCGTCCTATGGTCTGGATCAGCCGATTCTGGTCGGCTATCTGCACTGGCTGGGCGATTTCGCGCGCGGCAATTTCGGTGACAGCTGGAAATTTACCGTACCGGTGGTGGAAGAATTTAAGAGTGTGATCGGTGTTTCCTTTGTTATGGGGGCCATCTCACTGATCCTGCAGCTCGTCATCGCGATCCCGCTTGGGGTCGTCGCGGCGACAAAGCAGTATTCCAGGTCGGATTATATTATTTCCGCAAGCGCTCTTGTCGGAATTTCTCTGCCGACATTTTTTTTCGCGACTGTTCTGAAGCTGATCTTTGCGGTGAAGCTGGGATGGTTTGACACACACGGACTGGTAGGCCGTACCTACGCGCAGCTTGATTCAGCGGGACAGTTTCTGGACATGTGCGCGCATCTGGTGCTTCCGATCGTCACACTGACGATCGTCTCGGTCGGTTCTCTGATGCGTTATACGAGGACCAACATGCTCGAGGTGCTGAATGCCGATTATATCCGCACTGCGCGCGCCAAAGGCCTGAGCGAGTCGAAGGTTATCTATCATCACGCGTTCCGCAATACGCTGATCCCGCTGGTGACGATCGTCGGCGGTTCTCTGCCCGGTCTGTTTTCAGGCGCGCTCATCACGGAGACCCTGTTCTCGATTCCGGGAATCGGTTATGTCTCTTATCAGGCCATGGTGGCCGGCGACATTCCGTTCACCATGTTTTATCTGACGTTTATCGCCATTCTTACACTGGCGGGCAATCTGATATCGGATGTTCTGTATGCGGTGGTGGATCCGCGCGTGCGCATCGCTTAGGGAGGAGGGTGAGAAATGTCTGATGAATTAAATAATAAGAATCAGCAGGAAGAAGAACAGTATTCCTTAAATGATGACCGCCGTGTCAAGGTACTCTCACCGGGCGCCCTGGTTGTAAAGCGCTTTTTCCGCAACAGACTTGCTGTTCTCGGGCTGATCATGCTGATCGTCATGTTCGCGTTCTCCTTTATCGGGGGGCTGATTACGCCGTACGGACAGGCGGAGCAGTTCTATACTTACACGTATCTGGAAAAGGAATACGTGGGTGTGACGAGAAACAATGATCTCCGCTATGCGGTCGCCGAAGGCCAGGAGTTCGGCACGATCCTGCAGGCGCAGTTTTTGCTCGCCCAGAGCAAGGGAAAAGATTCCTTTGAGTACAAAGGAGAGAGCTATGCCGTGGCAGAGGAAGGCCCGGATCTCTATTCCATCAGCAAGGCTGACGGGACGGTGCTTGCGATCGCCTACAAGGATATCGTAAATGCGGCCGACGGTATGGAAGAGCCGACATTTCCTGTAAAATACGGGGCTTTAAAGGCCTACGTCAACAAAGAAACGGAATTTTCGGCGGAGGGAGCGGACTATGCGCTTGACGAAGACGGAAATATTCTGTCAGGAGATGAGGTTATCGGTTATATCAGTCGTTTCGTGGTTGCCCCGAAAGAAAACGGAGTCACGATTACCCGCGATTTCAAGGAGCGCCTGGAGGAAGCTCTTGAGACGGATGACGAGGAGTTTGTCTATGTCGGCGAGGACGGGGAGGAGCACAGCTATTCGATCTCCTACGACGCCAGCGCGCTTGTTTGGTCAGTCAAACAGGAGACGGCGACTTACGTCTATGATACGTACGCGCGTCCTTCCTACGCGCATCCGCTCGGGACGGACAACAATGGCATGGATATGCTGGTCCGTCTGATGTACGGAGGCCGTGTATCTTTGATCATCGGGTTCATCGTCGTGATCATTGAAACGTTTCTCGGCGTGCTTCTCGGCGGAATTTCCGGGTATTTCGGCGGCTGGGTGGACAATCTGATCATGCGTCTCGTGGATATTTTCTACTGTATCCCGTCGATGCCGATCATCATTATCCTCGGCGCCGCGATGGACAACATGAGAGTGGATCCGCAGATCCGCATGCTTTATCTGATGCTGATCCTCGGCTTCCTTGGATGGGCCGGGATCGCGAGACTTGTCCGCGGACAGATCCTGTCGCTGAGGGAGCAGGAGTTCATGACGGCGACGGAGGCCTGCGGCATCCGCGTGTCGCGGCGTATCTTCCGTCATCTGATCCCGAACGTGATCCCGCAGCTCATCGTTACCTGTACGATGGGACTTGGCTCCGTCATCCTGACGGAGGCGACGCTGTCCTTCCTCGGACTGGGCGTCAAATTCCCGTTCGCGTCATGGGGCAACATTATTTCCGATGTCAATAATTCTTATGTCATGACGACCTTCTGGTTTGTCTGGATACCGGCCGGTCTCTGTCTGCTGATCACGGTACTCGGGTTCAATTTCGTCGGAGACGGCCTTCGGGATGCTTTTGACCCGAAGATGAAACGGTAAGGAAGGAGGGGTACAGATGGCAAAAAAGAAAGCTGAGGGTTACCTCTCCGCCAGAGAGTCCCGGCGGATTTCAAGGGAAAACCGCAAAATTACAAATGAGATGGAGAAAAAGCGCAAGAGAAAGAACGTCTCCGAGAGCGAATATCTGACCACGATGCGCGATCCGGCCAACGCAGTGGAGTTTGACAATCTTCATACCTATTTCTTTACGGATGCCGGAACGGTAAAAAGTGTGGACGGTGTTTCGTTCGAGGTGCCGATCGGAAAGACAGTCGGCGTCGTAGGCGAGTCGGGCTGCGGCAAATCCGTGACAAGTCTCTCGCTGATGCAGCTGCTCCAGAGGCCGCAGGGTCAGGTCGTGGAGGGTGCGATCCGTCTGAATCTGGGGGACAAGGCGTATGACGTGGCGAAAATGCCTTATAAGAAAATGCAGGAGCTGCGGGGAAATTTTGTCTCCATGATTTTCCAGGAGCCGATGACTTCCCTGAATCCGGTATTCCGTATCGGCGACCAGCTCAATGAGGTAATCGAACTGCATGACGGCGAAGGAAAGAGCAAGGAGGCCGTCAGGGCGAGGACGATCGAACTGCTTGAGATGGTGGGAATCGCCAACAGCGAGGGCGTTTACCGGATGTTTCCGCATG
>CANQEC010000050.1 GCA_947594335.1 uncultured Lachnospiraceae bacterium | reverse complement strand
GGTATAAAGGACAGCCTGAAAAGCGCCCTGCTCTCCAGCGTCTTTGACCGGTCTGGATATCTCTTTGAGGAACCGGAAAATCTGCTGAAGCAGGAACTGCGGGAACCGGCGGTTTACAATTCGATCATCACTTCCATTGCGGAAGGAGCCTCAAAAATGAACGATATCTGTACAAAAGTCGGGATCGATTCAGGAGCATGCGCCAAATATATCCGAACGCTTCTGGAGCTTGGAATTCTGAAAAAAGAAACTCCCGCGACAGAAAAGCCGGGAAAAAAGACAATCTACAGAATCGAAGATAATTTCTTCCGTTTCTGGTACCGCTTTGTTCCTCAGAATATGGCGGCAATTAACTCCGGCAGGATCTCCCGCAGCTTTGACCGGCTCATACAGAATGAAATGCATGATTACATGGGACTGGTCTTTGAAAAAATGTGCCAGGACTATCTGCTGTATTACGCAGAGGATCTGCCCATTGAACTAAATTCTGTCGGTCAGTGGTGGGGAACCGATAAAGTGTCAAAAAAACAGATTCAGATTGATATTGTGGGAACTCTCATAGCTGCAGGCAGCAGTCAGAACAAAGAATTCATCATAGGTTCCTGCAAATTCAGAAACCAGAAAATCGGGGCGGACGAGTACGAACTGCTCCGCAGCTATGCCGCTGTTTTCGGAAAAGGCACGAGGTACTACTATTATATTTTTTCACTGGGAGGATTTACAGATGCTCTGAAAGAACTGGCAGAAAAAGGGGAAGTCCGTCTGATCTCTCTGGATGAGATGTACCGGTAAATGCCTTTTACGATATGCGTCTCATGGCAGAGACTGCCTGGCCATTTATAGGCCAGGCAAACGTCCTCCAGGCAGAGCTCCGGAAGATCTCCGTCCCGCAAAAGCTGCGTCACACGCGCCCTGCTGCCATGCACGCAGATTCCATTTCCACGGAATTTCATCTCTGCTGCTCCTCTTTTGCAGGATCCGGACAAAGCTGCCCGTCACTAAAAGTAGTGTTGACAACAAAAGATTTTAGTGATAGTATGTTCAGATGTATCGGAGGTGAAAATATGTTTATTTTTAAAATGAATATTATAGACCTGCTGAAAGAAAACGGATACAATACCGGAAGGATCCGAAGGGAAAAGCTGATTGGAGAAAAAACCATGCAGGACATGAAAAAAGGAATTGTTCCGGGAATTAAAACCCTAAACACGCTTTGTTGTATACTGGAAATGCAGCCTGGTAATCTGATAAAATATGTAGAAGACAAGGACATTGCGAGTCAGTAAAAAAGCGATTGACGTTTCACTAAATATAGTGTATATTTAGGTATCAGGCAGTTTATCCGCCTGGTACTGACCAGAAAGGGAGCGGCAAGGCAAACCGGATGGAGAAAGGAGAACACATGGAAGGAATGACTGAAAAAGAACAGGCCACTCAATTGATCGAAGAATACGCAAAGCTCCAGAGAATCAAGGCCGCTGATGACAGAGAAAAAGAAATCGAGTATCAGATTAAGACGACCCGGGCCAAGCTTGAGGCTCTTGGAATTGTAGTCGAAGATCTGGAAATTAAATAAATCGAGGAGACGGTTTTCCTGCTCGTCCGCGCGGCCCGGGTGCTGCGTCAGCAGCTGATTTCCCTGCCTGGGCCCGCGCAAAAAACTTCGCCAGCAGGGAGCGGGCTTGCCACCGCCCCCTGCCTTAAAAGAACCGCAGCCTGCGCCTTCGCTTACAGGCAGGCTGCCACCAGACGGAATACCTGCTCCGCGGTCAGCTCCATGTTCTTCTTCGCGTTTGCCGGCACCATCGCCTCGTCGAGCGTTGTCACGCCGCGCACGATCGGGAAAAACGCGTCAATTCCCTCTTTGTTGCACTCGCCTGCGTCGTCCGTCACGCCTCCCGCGAACGCGATTACCTTCACACCGTATTTCTTTGCGAGATGAGCCACTCCCACCGGCACCTTGCCCATCGCGGTCTGGAAGTCCAGACGGCCTTCACCCGTGATCACAATGTCCGCGTCCTTCACTTCTTCTTCCAGACGAATCGCATTCAGCACGATCTCGATTCCGGATTTCAGTTCCACGTTCGGCAGATAGCTCAGGAACGCGAATCCAAGTCCGCCGGCCGCTCCCGCTCCCTCACGCAGGCTGTAATCCTCGCCGATGAACTCTTTTGTCTTCTGCGCGTAGTGCGCCATCTTCTCGTCAAGCGGCTGTTTCTCTTCTTCCTTCACACCTTTCTGCGGGCCGAAAACATAGACGGCTCCGTTCGGGCCGCACAGCGGATTACGCACATCGCAGGCGATCTGGAAATGGCACTCTTTCAGCTCGGCTGGTACATGGTCGCCGCGGATCGAGGCGATCTTGTCCAGATCCTGAAGTCCCTCGCGGATCGGATTGCCCTGCTCATCGAGGAATTCATAGCCCAGCGCCTTCAGCATGCCGGTTCCGCCCTCGGATGTCGCGCTTCCGCCGATCCCGATGATGAACTCTCTGCAGCCGCGTTTCACGGCGTCCAGAATCATCTCGCCGACGCCGTATGTCGTCGCCTTCCAGGGATCCAGTTCCTCCCTCTTTACAAGAATGATTCCGGAGGCCTCCGCCATCTCCATGACTGCCGTCTTCCCATCCGCGAGAATCCCGTACTTTGCGCAGGTGGTTCCGCCCAGAGGACCTTTGACATCGAGAGATACATACGCTCCGCCAAGCCCTTCCACCAGCGCTTCCGTCGTGCCCTCGCCGCCGTCCGCCAGGGGCTTTACGACTACCTGGGCGTCACATGCCTTCGCGATGCCTGCGCGGGCCGCGTATCCGGCTTCCATGGAACTCATACTTCCTTTAAATGAATCGATCGCGATTACTACTTTCATAAAATTTCTTTCTCCTCTTCTGACACTCTATCCTGATTTCTTTGAAAAATCTGTCACTTCTTTAAGATTGTATATCTTTTTTGTTTCTGCACCGCGCCGCTTAATCACTGTTCTAGGCACAGTACCGTATTGATCCGCCTAGCCATTCCGGCGCAGCTGTGAAGCGACGGGGCGGGACAGCTCAGTTCCATAAAACTGCCCCCGGCCACCATCCCCAGCACTGAGGAGCTGCCGCCGTCCACATTCATCATGCACCAGACATCGGGGAACAGCTTTCTTGCAATCCGGCCCATCTCCCTGTAGTCGGCTCCTGCGGACATCATTGTCCGTCCGGAAAAGACAAGGATAAACATATCTCCATTCCGGGCGACCCCGACCGCAGTTCTGGGATGCCGCGCAAGTTCATGAATCGCCGTCTCCTGCGTCTGCCTTGACAGCGGGCAGAGCCAGCCTTCCTCCCTCAGAGCTTCCTGCGTATCGTCGTTTTCATAGATGTCCTGTCCGTCCCGGATCAGCGACATTCCTCCGCCCATGGCCCATTTTACCCGGCTCCACTGCCTGGGCGGAATCTGTTCCGGAGCGTCAAGCAGTACGCTCAGTTCCAGATCCGCGCAGTCATAATATCCGTCTTCCAGTTTCCGGCATCCGATCGCCGCCAGCATTTCCCTGCCCTTCTCCCGGTCCAGAGACACGACCACACCGATGCTTGGAAGCACCACGTCCCCCTCCCGGATGCAGATAACCTGATCCTGGACAATCACGATGTTCACGCGGTCAGAGCCCACAAAAACGCGGAATCCGCCGGGGTCTTCTTTCTCGCTCCCACATGTGCGGCAGGGGGTATAGACTTTTATCTCTCCCACAGCATCCGCGGCGGGACTGTCCACGTCGTCTCTGCTCCAGCTCAGCTGGTATCCGTTCAGAGACAGCTTCCCTCCTCCCAGGCGAAAATGAAAAAACAGGAAATTCCCATCGTCTTTCATGGCAATGCACGCTTTGCGAAACAGAGGAAAGGTCTCAACCCTTTGTCCTCCGGGTTCCAGACGGAGCATGTAGTCAAGATGACACTGTTCGATGCAAAGCTGCTCCCGGGGCCTGTCGCCGCGCAGATTGTTGTACAGGCTGATCAGCTTCGGCGTCATGAAAAAAAGGAAGTTGGACAGAATCAGAAACGGCGCTTTTTCCCCCTGAAACTGCCGGCGCAGCGGCGCTTCACCGCCGCAGTTAATAACCCGGGAGTTCCGGGCGCGGCTGGTGCGGATTCCGTGTACCAGGATGCCCTCCTGCTGCCTGGCGCTTCCCCAGGGAATCGCCGTCTCATTTAAATTCTTATCAAAATACGAGGATATGAATTTCATGTTCCTCTGCCTGTCAATGAACTCGCGAACGGCTTTTTCCCGCATCTTGTAAAAGCTTCCCGGAAATTTTTCCCTGTGTACGCCGGATTCCCAGCGCAGGCGGATGGGATAATCCGCAGCGGCCTCCCGGCAGGTTTCCCCGCTTTCATAAATGTTCAGAAAATACTGCGGATATTTTAAATACAGATCATCCACGGACATTTCGTATATCTCATTTCCAAAGGCTTCCCATAATTTTGCCAGCTGCCAGTAGGAAATGACCGTCTTTTCTGTCAGACTCACATACGGGACAATATCAAAATGCTCCGGCACGTAAACCACGCAGGCCTGGTCTTCATCCATCTGATTCGTCATCGCCCGGGCATAGTACCCCCGCGGAACCGCCTGGATAACAGACTCCGTCCTCAGATTCCTGCAGTGAAGAAATCCGTCTTCCCCGTACACCAGAAGCACCGCCTGTTTCTCGTCCGCCATCCTCTGCAGCTCTTCATCCCATTTGATCCCTTCCAGATTCAGGCCCAAAAACCGTTCCTCATCCGGAAGATTATGCAGGAGACTTTCCCACTCTCTTCCGGGGTACCCCTTTATGCACAGTCCGCTCAGGCAGTCTTTCAGAGCCGCATAACCGGGCAGCAGGCCCCCAGGCTGTTCCCCAGTCAGAAGATAGATCTGTTTTCCTCTTGCAAGCAGCTCCTCCAGATCCTTTTTCATGAGGCCGGATAATTCCGCCTCACATAAAGCCAGGATAAATGCCTGTCGTTCTTCAAACAGTTCCATTTTTCTGGCGCTCTGATCGATGCCGCCCCGCAGGGGAAACACGGCGCCTTCGCGCATCCTTCGGCTGCGCAGCTCCTCAAGTGTGCTCTCCCCGGCGAATTTTCTGCGCAGGCTGTGAATCTCCCCATAGATCCTCTCGGCCGGCCACAGATCATATCGTTCCGTCCTCCTGGCAAAAGCAAGAAGCTGGCTCTTATACCGCCTATATGCTCCGGCTGTGATACGTTTTTCCTGATACAGCAACTCCATCAGATCATCGTGAATCTCGATCCGCCCATTATTATACAGTGCCAGAAAATCTTTATACTGGTAAAAGGTATACAGCATGCTCGTCTTATAGCTGATCCTCGGATAGCTGCCATAACTCCAGTTTTCGTCCGTAAGCGCCAGTCGTCCTGCCATGTCCTTTGCCCTCCCTCCTCTGTCCTGCGATGCCGCTAAAGCTCAAAACAAAAGGTGCTGCGTCAGCAGCTGTTTTCCATGCCTGGGCCTGCTCAAAACAAAATCGAGTAGGAGGCGGCTTTTCCTCCTGCTCGTCTGCGCGGCCCAGGTGCTGCGCCAGCAGCTGTTTTCCATGCCTGGGCCTGCGCAAAAAAAGGCAGACCGTCACATGTCTGCCTTCTTTGGCCCCGCCACCATGCCGTCACACACCCGCAGCTTTTGGTCCCGGAGCCATATTGTTATACGTCCGCGTCCCCGGATTTCGGCGCCGCGCCGTCATCCGAAACATAATATCCTGACAGCGTCTTGATTCCCACCAGCACAGCCAGCATCAGCAGGATTCCGACCGGAAGCGCGACAAGCGCGGTCTGCGCGAAGCCTGCCACGATGTAAGTCACGAACGATACCGCCGCCGCGACGATCGCGTAGGGCAGCTGCGTCGAGACGTGGTTGACGTGGTCGCACTGGGCGCCGGCCGACGCCATGATCGTCGTATCCGAGATCGGCGAGCAGTGATCGCCGCACACAGCTCCCGCCATACACGCGGAGATCGAGATGATCATCATCTCCGGGTTCGTGCCGGAAAACACCTTGACGACGATCGGAATCAGGATGCCGAACGTTCCCCAGGAGGTTCCGGTCGCAAACGCGAGGAAGCACGCGATCAGGAAAATAATGGACGGAAGGAAATTCAGCAGAGAATCCGCAAAGCCTTTCACCGTCTCCGCCACGAACACATCCGCGCCGAGGCTGTCCGTCATGGCTTTCAGCGTCCACGCGAACGTCAGAATCAGGATCGCGGGAACCATCGCCTTAAAGCCTTCCGGGATACAGTCCATACAATCCTTGAAGGACAGAACCTTGCGGAACATATACATGACGATCGTGATCACAAGACCGAAGAAGCTTCCCAGAGCAAGGCCGATCGATGCGTCGCTCTGTGAGAAAGCGGTGATAAAATCGGTACCGCTGAAAAAACCGCCGGTGTAGATCATACCGATGATGCAGCAGACAATCAGGCTGACGATCGGGATCAGCAGATCCTTGACCTGGCCGTTCGGATTTTCGACGATGCTGTTCTCCGACCCTGTGTACAGGTTCTTTCCGGTTGTGAAGAGATCGCCCTTCAGCGCGTTTTTCTCATGCGTGGCCATCGGGCCATACTCGCATTTCAGGACTACCATGCCCACCATCATGACGATCGTCAGAAGCGCGTAGAAGTTGTACGGGATCGCGCGCACAAAGACGGAAAGCCCGTTCTCGCCCTCTACAAAACCGCTGACCGCCGCCGCCCACGAGGAGATCGGGGCGATGATGCAGACCGGAGCCGCCGTCGCGTCGATCAGATATGCCAGCTTCGCGCGGGACACGTTGTGTCCGTCCGTGACAGGGCGCATGACGCTTCCCACGGTCAGACAGTTGAAATAATCGTCGATAAAGATCAGAACGCCGAGGACGATCGTCGCAAGCTGCGCTCCAACACGCGTTTTAATGTGCGTTTTCGCCCAGCGTCCGAAAGCCGATGATCCGCCCGCGCGGTTCATCAGGCTCACCATCGCGCCAAGGATGACCAGAAATACCAGGATACCCACATTGTAGCTGTCCGAGAGGACGCTGATGATGCCGCCCTCAAAAATATGGACAAACGTCTTCTGAATATTGAATCCGGAATAAAACAGCGAGCCCACCGTAATTCCGATAAACAGGGAGCTGTACACTTCCTTGGTGACCAGGGCCAGAGCGATCGCCACCACCGGCGGCAGCAGCGCCCACGCCGTGGCATACAGATCCGGCTGGTATTCGGCGGCTTCCTCCGCGAATACCGTCAGAGAGCTGGACAGGACCAGCATTGCGGTCACTGCCGAAAGGCAGGCGAGCTTCTTTCGGCTCATCCGCCTGATTTTTCCTTCGTATGCTTTCATATTTTCCTCCAAATACATCAATACGTTCTGCAAATATTCAAATCCGGCTGCTTATTTCTGCGGCAGCCTTTTGCGCTGCGCCATTCCCATATCCTTTGCCAGCTTCTCAAACTGCGGCAGAGAATTTACGATCGTCTCATAGGAAACGCAGTAGGCGATTCTCACATAACCCGGGCACGCAAACGAGCTTCCCGGAACCATCAGGATATTGTACTTCTTTCCTGCTTCCACAAAATCCTTTTCGTCCGCGGTCGGGACCTTCATCCAGAGATAGAAGGCTCCTTCCGGCTTTACGCAGGTAAATCCGCATTTTGTCAGGCCCTCATACAGTGTCTTCCGGTTCCTGTCGTAATAACCGAGATCCGCGCCGGCATCCGCACAGCGCGCCACCGCAAGCTGCATCAGAGACGGGGCGTTGACCGCTCCGCTGATCCGGTTCGCGATTGTGGCCGCTGTGATCGTTTCCTCGCTGTCCTCGACCTCGTCCGGAATGACCACATAGCCGATTCGCTCGCCCGGAAGCGAGAGCGATTTGCTGTAGGAGTAAACGACCATCGTATTCGCGTAATATTTTGTGACAAACGGAACCTTCGCGCCGTCAAACGCGAGCTCGCGGTACGGCTCGTCGGAGATCAGATAGACCGCGTGTCCGTACTCCTTCTGCTTCTTCTCCAGAATGGCGGCTATTTTCCGGATTGTCTCCTCCGGATAGATCACGCCGGTCGGATTGTTCGGGTTATTGATGATGACAGCCTTTGTCTTCTCGTTGATCTTTGCCTCAAAATCGGCAAGATTAGGCTGGAATGTCTCCGTATTCGGCGTCACCTCCACGAGCACGCCGTCATAGTTGCGCACGTAAGCGCCGTACTCCAGGAAATACGGGGCAAACACGAGAACTTCCTCGCCCGGATCCAGAATTGTTTTCAGGCAGACGTTCAGGCCGCTTCCGGCGCCCACGGTCATAATCAGATTGTTTCCGGAAAACTTTGTGCCGAACCGCCCGTTCAGTTCCTCGGCGATCGTCTGACGCACCTCCGGGAACCCCGCGTTGCTCATATAGCCGTGCACCTTCGTCGGCTCCTCCGTGTTCAGAATGTCGATGATCGCCTCTTTCAGAGCTTCCGGCGCCGGAACATTCGGATTGCCGAGGCTGAAATCAAACACCTTGTCCGCACCGTACTTCGCCTTGAGGCGGCTGCCCTCCTCAAACATCATGCGGATTGCCGAATTGTTCTGCACATACGGTATCATTTTTTTTGCTATCATAGCTGATCGTTCCTCCTTTATGCTTTGTCAGATCTGTCTCTGTTTATTTGTTCAGGCCGCAGTCCGCAGCGCGCAATTTTCTACTTCTTCTTGCTGCCCGGCTTGCCCAGCGTAAACCACGCGATCAGCGCAAGAAACGCCACCGCGACGATCATCCAGCCGACAAGGATCATCGGATTGCCCGCCTCCCTTGCCTGCGGCTCGAACATATCCCAGTACCCCTTCAGATAAACGATGATCACCAGGATCGGGATCACATACGTCATGTAAGCGCGCATTTTGGCCGGGAAATCCGGGCCTCTCCCCGCATTTGTCTCCTTGATAAAGTTCTCCCAGCCCCATCCGTTTTTCTTCGTGCAGAACATCAGATAGACGAGGGATCCCAGCGGAAGCAGATTGCTTGACACAAGGAAATCCTCCAGATCCATGACGCCCGTCCCCGCGCCAAGCGGCTGGAACCCGGACAGTACGTTAAAGCCGAGCACTGCCGGCAGCGACAGAAGGATCACGGCCACAATATTGATAAGTACCGCTTTTTTCCTCTCCATTCCGAACAGGTCGATCGCGAAGGAGATGATATTCTCAAACACCGCGATAACCGTCGAGAGCGCCGCGAACGACAGGAACAGGAAAAACAGCGCGCCCCAGATCCTTCCGCCGGCCATCTGGTTAAAAATCTGCGGCAGCGTGATAAAGATCAGAGACGGACCGGAACCCGGCTCAATTCCAAACGCGAAGCATGCGGGGATGATGATCATTCCGGCCATCAGCGCCACAAACGTATCGAGAACCGCGATGCTCGCCGCCTCCCCGGCCAGGGACCGCTCTTTCTCAAGGTAGCTTCCGAAAATCGCCATCGAGCCGATACCGATACTCAAAGTAAAGAATGCCTGCGACATCGCGCCGAACACAACCTCTCCGATACCGTACTCCTTCATCGCCGCAAAATCCGGGATCAGATAAAACTTCACGCCTTCCATGGCTCCCGGAAGACGCACGGAATTAATCACAAGAACAACGATCAGAAGCAGCAGAGCCGACATCATGACCTTGGTGATCCTTTCCACGCCCTTCTGCACACCGAGCGCACAGATGCCAAACGCCAGAACCACCGCGATGATCATCCACAGCGTCATTGTCCCGGCGGAGCCGAGCATTCCGTTAAACAGCTCGCTTGTCTGATGGGAATACAGAATGTCCTTTGTGAAATCTCCGCGGATGCTACGGAAACAGTAATACATCATCCATCCTGCCACCATTGTATAAAACATCATCAGCAGATAGTTGCCGGCCATGCCGAACCATCCGAAATGATGCCATCTTGTCCCCTCCGGCTCCAGCACACGGAAGGAGGAAGCACAGCTCTTCTGGCTGCCCCGCCCGACCGAAAATTCACAGACCATGATCGGCCATCCAAGCAGCGCCAGAAATACCAGATAAATCAGTATGAATGCCGCACCGCCGTACTTGCCGGTCATGTACGGGAACTTCCATACGTTGCCAAGTCCCACTGCGCAGCCTGCTGATACCAGGATAAACCCGATGCGGCTGCCAAACTTCTCTCTCTTTTCCACTCTTTCTCTCCTTTTCATTAACGTATTGGCCCGTTAATGTGCCATGGATAAGTATACAATCTTGTACAACAACTGTCAATTCCAAGTTCGGCTCTTTTTTGGTACTTTTATACATACTGCGGGAGATTTCTCCGGGTTCTCCCTGCCGAAATATACAAGTTCTGCTTTCACAATCGGGCAGGAGGCGGTTTTCCTTCCTTCCCGATTGTGCGGCCGCCCGCTGCATCAGCAGCTGATTTCCCTGTCCGGCCTGCGCATCAAAGACGGGAAAAATCCAGATATTTCCAGATCCTTCCCGTCTTTATACAGACATCTTTTTATTTGCAAAGCTCTCCGACCACCTGATTGATCACCTTGCCGTCAGCCTTCCCTTTCAGATCGCCCATAACAGCCTTCATGATCTGGCCTTTGTTCTTCGTCGCCGCCACCTCGGCAAACTTGTCGAGAATATATGCTTTGATCTCATCGGCGGACATCATGGCCGGCGCGTACTCTGAGATCACCTGATAGCGGAAGGTATACTCCGCCTTCAGTTCCGGGCGGCTGTCCGGGCAGGTATCGACCTGTTCTTTCGCTGTCTTCTGCTCCTTTAAGATCGCACGGACGACCAGCTCCTCCGGAATATCGTCGCGGCAGCCCTCGTCGATCGCAAGTTTCTTGACCGCGGAGATCAGAGAGGAGATCGCCTCTTTTCTCGGCTTGTCCTTCGCCTTCATCGCCGCTACCATGTCTTTTCTCAGTAATTCAATGTCCATTTGTGATTCCTCCCGTTCCAAAATTAATTATTGAACTTTCCTGCTTCTTATGCTATAGTGAATACAGGAAAAGCACCCACTCCAAAGCGGATGCTCCCGATGGGTTTAATGTCCTTAAGGACACCGCCTCATCTGTTGGCAGACAGGTGAGGCATTTTTTTAACCTTTCTTACTGTTTCTCTTATCGAGAAAGGTCAGAAACGCAACAATCAAACTGCCAAAGGAAATCAGTAATCCGATTATCCCTATAAATATCAAAATAATATCTGCAGCTGTCATATCACGCACCTCCCTTCCTATGTACTCCTGGCCGACCAGGGGAAAAATCGGGAGGTTTCCTCTACGCTTCGCTCCGGTCGGCGCTAAACAAGCGTTTCCCGGACCTTAGCGCCCTGTCATGGGTGTTTTCCTGATGGCTCTCGCCATGTCTATAATCATAACATCAATAAAATAAATTTTCAATCCATCTTTTTGTTTAAAGGCTTTTGTAAAACTTGAAATCTCCGTTTATGCTCTGCCGGATTATTTTTGATATTATTCTTGAAAGTATAATACTTTCTGGTATAATAAGGTCTACAGGAAATTTAGAACAAAAAAATATTTATATCGCCATACAGGACAATATCATGTCCCGCAATGCTTTCCTTTACGCGGAGCCGGAATTTCTTCTTCAAAAAGAAGTCTCCGAAATCGGCAGTTATTTTTCCATTCTCAAGACAATCGCAGCCGGGAATCACAAACTCGGAAAAATCGCGGCAGTTTTAAACATCAAACAGACAAGCCTGTCAAAGTATCTGCGCATTCTGTCTGATCTTGATATAATAAAACGTGAAGTCCCTGTCACGGAGGAAAATCCTGAGAAAAGCAAAAAAGGTCTTTATTTTATTAAGGATCATTTTATCAAATTCTGGTTTCAGTTTATCTACCCTTACCGGGGACTTCTGGAGGCAGACCAGGACGATTATGTCATGCGGAAAATACAGTCTGTTTTTATTGAGAACCATGTTTCCTACGTATATGAAGATATCTGCAGGGAAAAAATGTGGGATCTCCTGTCCATGGGATGCCAGTTTAACCGGGTAGGCCGCTGGTGGAGAGATTCCGATGTTGAGATTGATATTGTCGCATATGATTCCTTTGGAGATGATATCTATTTTGGAGAATGCAAGTATTCCAGAAATCCCAAGGGAACAGACGTCCTGTATTCTCTTATGGAAAAGTCGCAGCATGTGAACTGGAACAGGGCTTCCCGCAGAAACCACTATGTACTTTTCAGTAAATCAGGTTATACAGCGGAACTGAAAAATTATGCGGCGGCAGAAGATATCATTCTTCTTTGA
>CANQEC010000049.1 GCA_947594335.1 uncultured Lachnospiraceae bacterium | reverse complement strand
CCTCTGCGCACTCCTTTCGCCGAAAAATACTGGAGATCCACCGCGATATCCATCTTCTCGTCCGCCGTGAACGGATGACTCATATCGCTGTCCAAAAATCCGTCCGGATGCAGGAACGCGTTCAAATTCCACTCATTGCCTACCTCCCAGATCGCCACCTGCGGGAACAGCTTCGCCATCGTGCACCACGACTCCTCAAGCATTTCCAGTGTCTTCATGTAGGCGCTTCCCGGCGTCAGATCCCTTGCAGGAACCGCATGTCCTTTTCTCTGTTTACACCCTTCGGGCAGAAACCACTCATGGCTCATGCCGGTAACCTCAATGTCGAGCTCTGCCGCGCGGTTCAAAAGCTCCTGATGCCTCTTTACGACCTTCTCATTCGGCGTCACCGGATCGATCAGGATATCCGTGATGTGCATCCAGGAACGGTACGCATTGCACCCCATCCCCTTGACCAGATCCAGGTAAGCGGCAGCCGGAATCTTCGTATCCTCTTCCCTCTGGATCAATGGTTCTCCTACTCCATAAAAACGTTCATGTGCCAAAATGAAAACCTCCTTCTTCTTTTTCCATACTTTTTAATCGGCAGCTTTATCGCTCTCTGCTTCATGCCGCGGCCACATGACGACTCACCGTCCGCGGAACTTGTTTCTGTATGTTTATTATAAAAAATTCCCTCCCGTCAAAAAAGGGAAAATCCTACCTGGACTTTCCCTTTTCCGACTTTCCCTGTTGTTTTCCGCATCCGGCGGCAGTTCCTCTCATCACTTGTCCCCGGAATTTCTGCTCAAAATGATCTCTGTTTCCTTTCAGGCAGCAGCATTCCACAATGTCCCCATCTTTTCCACCGCTCCAGACATGCCGCGGCCTCTCCGACACAGCTTTTACCAGTCACGCCAGCGGCACCTGCGCAGGTCCCTGCCCATACTTACTCCACCGACACAGCCTCCGTCCTCTGCCGGAACGACTGCGGCGACTCCTCAAACTGCTTTTTAAAGGCCCGATTGAAACTCGTATAGTTGTAATAACCCACCTGATACGCCACTTCCGTGATCGGAAGATCCGTGGATTCCAGAAGCAGCCGTGCTTTCTCCATTCTGCAGGCGACGATGTAGCTCTTGACGGAAACATTCATCTTCCTCCGGAATATGCGCGTCAGATAATCCTGATTAAAATGAACATTGTCCGCGATCTCCTGCATTTCCAGCGCGTCCGACAGGTGATCTCTTATATATTTCACGGTCGCCTCCACCGGACCCAGATCCATATCGTCGCTCCCGGCCATCTCCTCCAACTGTTCCAGCGAACAGTCAATCCACCGTTTCATACTATGTATGTTCCTCGTCGCGTTCTCAAAACAGACGGCGTCCTCTGGCTTCTCCGTCAGACGGCTCAGTGCGATCTTATGCTCCTGCGCGTATTTTGACAGCATCTCCAGATATCGGGTATGGAAATAATAAAACTGCCGCTTGTTCAAACCGCCGCCCACGTCCAGCTCGTCAAGGTAATCAAAGAGATCCTGGCGCACTTTCGGGATCTTCCCGCCGCAGAGGATCTGCGACCATCTTCCAAACTTATCGCCTGCGCCAAAATCCAGCCGCACCAGATTTTCCGCCTCCGTATAGAGAACGACTCCGTGATCCTCCAGATGCTGGCTGTCCATAAACAGCAGACTCTCCATCTCCTCCGCCACATCCTCGATCGGAACTGTCTTTCCCACATAGGCAATCAGTTTCACATCCGCATATTTCCGGATCATCTTTGTATACTGAACGGCAAATTTCCTGCACAGCTCAAAAAGTTCGCCGCCGTCCCCGGCTCCGCAGATCGCGATCTGCGATCTCTCGCCAAACTGTATCACGTCCTGCCAGTCTGCCGCTTCCGACACCGTCATCTCAAACAGCTCCTGCGCGACATTATGGATTACAAACCGATCCAGCCGCCCGTACTCCTCGGCGCGCCAGGTTCTCACCATCAAAAGCACCACGCCGAACGACCAGTCCGGATTGATGCTCAGATGAAGCTTTTCGATCTGGTGCTCAATCGCCTCGCGCTCGGAGGACGTATTCTCGTAAAACAGATCTTTCCAGAAATCCCTCACGATCCGCCGTTCGTTCGCCTCATACACACGGATTTTCGCGCGCATATTCTGATATTCACGCCGCTCGCGGATTACCCTTTCAAGAATCTCCCGCAGTTTTCCGGCTTCCAGAGGTTTCAGAAGAAATCCTTTTCCTCCAAGCTCCATCGCCTGCTGTACGCTGGAAAAATCCGCACGGCTGCTCATAAAGATACAGGCCATATCCAGCCTTTCCTTCCGGATCCACCGGGCAAGCTCCAGCCCTGAACCATCCGGCAGTTCAACGCTTACAAGCAGAATATCAATACCCTGTTTTAAAATCAGGGTCTTCGCTTCTTCTATACCCGCCGCGCCGAAACACCGGCTGATGCCTGAACCTGGCAGTTTCAGTATGGCCTCTGTCTCCTGTATTGCACTTCTCTCATTATCCACAATCAAAAGATTCATATGTCCCCACCTATCCTGCGGAAATTACTTCACTGCCTGTCCGCGTCATGCCCGAAAAATCCTGTATTCTTCTTAAACAAATCAGGATCTTCTTTTCCCTTCTGAAACACCTCAGTCAAAGACAGCCTCCGCGCCGTCCGGAAGACAGTATTCCACCTGCAGTCTTCCCTGGTCTGATTTCCGCGGAGACGATCCCGGATCCGCAAGCTTCCACGATACTTTCACATCTCCTATCGGCGTCCGCACCTTCCCCGAAGCGCCTGTCAGATATCCGGGTACCGGCGCGATTTTCACTTTCCTGTATCCGGGCTCTGCCGGACGGACCCCGAGAGTCACGCTCGGAAGCTCATACAGGATAAGAGATCCCCAGGCGTGACATTCGCTTCTCGCGTATGCCTCGGATTCCACACAGGTGGTGCAGTGATTGTCGATCATCCTTCTCCACACATTCCAGTACTGATTCGTATACTTGTACAGTCCTGTCTGTTCCAGCGCGCGGAACAGGTAAAAGCTCATGGCCACGGTACACTGTGTGTAACTTTTATCATGAACGGTTTCAAGAAGAATTTTCCGCCCTTCCTCCACACCAATCGTACCTGTCAGAATCCCGAACACCTGACAGTGCTGGCTGTACTCCTCCACTCCCGGGGAGTCCTGAAGCATTCCGTTTTTCCCGGTGCAATATTCCATAACCGCCTGCCGCACCTTTTCGGCCCGCGTGCGGTAATCCCCGGCAGTCTCCGCGCGGCCCAGATAATCCGCAAGCTTCGCGGCATGCTGCAGTCCGTAAATATACAGAAGACTTTCCATCGTAAGAGATCCGCGAAGACCTGCCGGCGGCATCCCGTCCGTGTCGTTCCACTCCTTTGCCCAGTCAATAAACGACCAGAAATAACCTTTTTGGTTCCGCCCTCCGATCTTTGTCACATACCCTTCCGGTGCCAGATGGCTGTCAAAAAAATTCAGGACACGGTCAATGACAGGCATATGTTCACTGACCAGACGGCTGTCTCCAAAATACATCATATGATCATATACCATCAGAATGTAATAGATGGAAAAGCCGGGAATCACGTTGACGCTGCAGTTCGGATAACTGCAGTTCAAAAGCCCGTCCGGCCGCTGCGCGCGCCGCATATCGTCTATACACTTTCTCGCCAGGCGGTCATCCGCACTAACCGTATAGGTATAAAGAATCTGCAGTCTGGCGTCCATGATATACTGAAGCTGCTCATAAAACGGACAGTCCTCGTAGGTTTCATGCATGCAGCGCCGGAGCGTTCGCTCGCTGATCTCCCAGACCGGTTTCAGGCTCTCATCCGACGTCACAACTGAAGTCCCCACCGAAAGAGGGTAACCGGTTTCCTCATAATCAAGCGAGCACAGCGTCAGCGGCTCTTCCCCCGCAGCGATACGCAGCTGTATAAAACGAAACGTGCGGAACCAGAACGGCTCATAAATTTCCGGTGTATTCAAACTTCCAAATCCGCAGACGGCATACTGATCTTCGTAGCCCTGGAGATGTCCGTTTACCGTATCAGTCCGGTCGCCTTTTACCGGAACCTTCTCGGGTCCCGACACCCCGTCCTGCACATAGGCCTCAGAATACAGAAAAGATACTTTTGAACCGGCTCCGCCGCAAAACTGCGCCTTCAGATAACCAGTCATCTCCTCCCCTGCGTCGATCTCGATGATCTCCTCGCTTTTCGCGGGAATCACAAGGCTTTCCTTCCCATGCAGAAAAGCAAGCCACTTCTCTCCCCCGTACAGAGAGCTTTTTATATTTATGATCCCCTCAAAATTCCTTTTTTTTCGGTATAAAAACGGAATCGTGCGCGGTTTTGGATTTTCCAGGCACCGGGCAGACCGGAATTTATCCCATTTGTAGGGACTGGCCTTCTCCCATCCGCTGTCATCATATCCGCAGTCCTTCCAGTCGGATATGTCCCGGTCCCCCCGCGCTCTCTCATGGATAATCAGAGGGGCAAAACGCTTTTCCTCGCGCACAAAAGCCACGCTGCCATCCCTCCTGCATTTCCACGAAGAATCCGCCGACAAATCATACCGCTTTCCCAGATCATCCGACACATATCCCTTCACATACAGCCCCGGAAGAGCGGTCCGGAACATTCCGTGATTTCCCTTCTCCGGTTCCTCTGGATAACGCAGAACCACCGCCGACAGCACATTTGGTCCCTGATGCAGCCAGGGCGCTGTGGAAATTGTATCATAAAACCAGATGTTATGATCTCCCCTGCTCGGTCCTGCCTCAACAAATTTATCATTAATATACAGCTTGTACCTGGTATCCGCGGAAATCTGAATCTCGCCGCCGGCCGGTACCCCCTGTATGTCTATCGTCTTTCGGAACAGCATGATATAAGGATACTCCTCTGAGGATCCATCGGATGACATCCATATCCAGTTCGACTCTATATTTTGTTCCATGGATCTGTCCTTTCTCATAATAAAAAAGAATTTCTTACTAAACTTTCACCCGATTTTAATCATACCATTTCCTTTTGCCGCAAAATTTGCATTATCCGATTTTATTGATACATTTTCCGACTATTTGCGAAAGAACTACCCTTCGTTCCCGGCATCACTGTGCGCCGCGGGCAGTTCAAACCAGAATGTGCAGTTATCTTTGCTGTCAACCCCAAATTCCGCCTTGTGAGCAGTCAAAATCTCCCTCGCGATCGACAGCCCCAGACCTGACACGGCCGCTTTGTTCTTCCTGCTGCGGGCAGTATAATAGCGGTCCCATATATAGGGGATATCCTCATCCGGAATCCCCTTCCCATAATCTGTCACCTCAAGCCGTACGCTGCCGCCCGTTTTCATCAGCGACACCCTTATTTTCCTGCTGTCGTCTGTGTGGTTGACCGCATTATCGATAAAGTTGTAAACAACTCTTCTGATCTGCGCCCCGTCGGCGTTTGCCAGAAGATTGTCTGTTATATGTTCCTCAATCATAAAACCATTTTTTTCACAAAAAGGCGCAAACTGGCTGATCACATCCCTGACCGCATGGCTGATATCGAGGATTCCATACTCTTTTGCCAAAGCATCCGCCTGCATTGCGGAAAAATCCAGTATTTCGTTGACAAGCGCGGTCAGTCTGTCTGCTTCGCGCATGATGATTCCGAGATCATTTTCACGCTTCTGCTCATCGTTCCACGAGATTTCCTCCACCATCTCCGCGTATCCCTTTATCATTGTGAGAGGGGTGCGCAGGTCGTGGGAGATATTCGCGAGAAATTCCCGCTGTGCGTTCCTCGCTTTTTCCAGACTCAGAGCTGTCTCCCCAAGCGTATCCGAAAGCTCGTCCAGCTCCAGGCAGAATCCCTTCGGAAGCTCCGGGTGATAATTGCCCGCGGCGATCTGTTTCGCGGAATCCGCGATCCGGGCGATCGGTTTCCCAAATCTTTTCGATATGATCCAGGCAAGGCAAAAGCCCAGGATCAAAGACAGAACGGAAACCCATACAAGCTGTATCCGCAGGATCCTGACCGTTCCCCCGACCGTGCCGAGAGGCATGCTGACACAGAGAATATTTCCATTGTCCAGACGGATTCCCACAGCGTAAGCCGCATTGTCCTCCGTCACAAAGCCGACGATATCCTCACCGGAATCCTTCAGTTCCCCGGTCAGATACTCATAGCTGTACGGCAAATTCCGCAGCGCGCCCTTCTCCCAGTTCATAACCGCGTCCGACGAAATCCAGGGATTCTCTTTGCCGTCCTCTTTCTGTTCCTTTTCGCTGTAAAGACGTTTATACTCATCGGAGCTGTACAGGACACTGCCTTTGGAATCCGTCAAAAATACAAGAAACGAATTTTTCGCAGCCGCGTCGTCGATCACGCTGTAAAAATCCGCGTTCCCGGAATGCTCCGATATCTCCTTTGCCGTCCTTCGTGCGCTTCGGATCGCCATATCATTATAAAAGCTCTGCAGAAAAACTATCTGCAGAAGCCACAGCATCAAAAATATGGCAGCGGAAAAAAATACGAACCACTGCCACAGCTTCACACCAAATGATCTACGCCTTATCATCAAACCGATACCCCGTTCCCCGCAGAGTTACGATGCACCTCCGATACTGTCCCAGCTTCCCGCGCAGCAGCTTGATCTGCCAGTCAACTGTGCGGTTGTCTCCGAAATATTCATAGCCCCATACTGCGTTTAAAATCGTTTCTCTTGTCAGCGCGATGCCCTTATTCCGAACGAGATAAACAAGCAGCTCATACTCTTTTGCGGTCAGCTCCTTCTTTTCCCCGTCAATAAAAACCTCATGCGCCGTCGTGTTGATCCTGATTCCCTGTATCACAATCTCATTTTTTTGTTTATCTGTCCCGCTTCTCAGAAGAACCGCCTTCACCCGCGCCATTAATTCACGGGGAGAAAACGGCTTTACCACATAATCGTCAATGCCAAGTTCGAACCCCATCAGTTTATCATACTCCGCTCCCAGCGCGGAAAGCATGATGACCGGGATTTCCTTTTCTTCCCGGATTTTTTTGCAGACCGTAAACCCATCCATCCCAGGCATCATAATGTCAAGGATAATCAGATCATAGTCGTTCTTTCGGCACAGAGCAACCGCCTCCGCGCCGTTTCCGGCTGAATCGACTGTATAACCCTCATGTTCTGCAAAGCGGGAAATAAGCTCCACGATATCTCTCTCATCATCGACAACCAGCAGACAGGCCATGTTTTCCTCCCCTTCAGTCTACATAAAAGTCCCATTCTCATGCGCAGGCCCGTGTAAGGAAGACAGCTGCTGACGCAGCACACGGGCCGCGCGGCGGACAGGAGGAAAACTCCTCCTGCCCGATCAGGACTCAGTGCGGCACCGAATTACCTGCTATAACTTGCGCCGCGCTTCTGACCTGTAACATAGCTGTATCCGGACGTATCCTGCGTGCGCTCTGCATCGCTGCTCTGACGGAAAGACGCACCTCTTTGCTGTCCGGCAACATAGCTGTAGGACGCTGCAGCTTCTTCAGAGTACGGCGTATCTCCGATTCCATGTTCCGCGAGAAAAGCGTCGCGCTCATCCTCCGGAAGCTGTTCCGCCTGTGCATACAGATCATTGCGTCCGACGCTGCGCTGCCGTCCGGTCAGATAGCTGTACGTTCCGGTTTCAGCCGCAGACGCGGGTACACATCCAATTATTAAAGCAAGCGCTGCCGCCGCGGCAGACATAACAATTTTTCTTTTTCTCATAGCTTATACCACCTTTCATTTATCTGACTTCTCTTCGTCAGTGATTACAGAATAAGCCATGAATGAGGAATATGCGTGGCGTCTGTTTGGAATTTATGTGGAATGCAAAATTCCGGGTGCTGTCGGATCTTATCCGGCTGACCTTCTATGAAAACTGTCTTTTCAATACAATGAACGCTGTTACATTTTGCATATTCTCAGTTTATCAAATTTTCTTTTTGCAGTCAACCTCTCCCTAAAAAAGCTTATAACATCAGCCAGTCAAAGAAAGGGAGCATATCAGAGGCTCTGACAGTCCGGAATGTATTGTTATCCCCTGTTTTAGCATTTTTATCCCGCCTGTCTGTCCGGCGAATGCCGCGCAAAGCTTTACCATCCCCAGGCGTCCCGCACCAGAGCGCCTGTCGCCGCGTCGATATAACAGTACATTTCCGGTCCTTCTCCGGGCACTGCTTCAGGACTCTGCAGATAAGGAACCTGGAAATTCCATACCGGACGGCAGGTAATTCCCTCGCTGGTCATATCCAGATAGTATTCCAGCGTAATGCGGGTTATGGGCTGTCCGCCAGGCGAAAGCTGCAGCGTCCCGTCTGCGAGATATCCAGCCAGATGTTCCAGCACTTCCTCCATTTCCAGAAGCTCTGTCTCCTCCTGCTTTCTTACTTCAAACGAACCTGACCACTGCAGTTCGGACAGCAACCCATTTTCCAGATAAAGCCACCCATTGCCATAAATCTGGGAGCCGTTCGCAATCGGCAGACCATCGTGGTAACCGATAATCCGGTATCCCCCGTTCCCTGTCAGTTTTTCGGTCCGGCCATCAATCCCGAGGAGGGCAAGGATCTCAGACCCGGCTGCTTCTCCTGAATCCGCAAACTCTTTCTGTTCCGCGACCGCTCCTGTTTTCGCCGCATCTGCTTCCGTCACGATAACGTCCATCTCAGACCCGGCTGCTTCTCCTGAATCTGCAAGCCCTTTCTGTTCCGCGGCCGCTCCTGTTTTCGCCGTATCTGCCTCCACATTTGTATAGCTTGCATGTCCGTATTCGCTCGACACATAGATCATGCGGTTCTGATACTGCCATGTACCGTCCTCACCCTCCGAAGACGGATGCCAGTCCTCTGAATTTCCTTCCGGATACAGCGCCATCAGCCGCTCCATCGGCAGCTTCTCCATGTCCAGAAGTTCAATATAAGCGGTCTCCGCCTCCTGCACTACATCGGCATCAATCTGCAGAACGCCGCTGGAGCTGGAAAGCGCACCGCTGATATGACCGTTTTCGATGGTTATCGGCAGTGGATTTTCCGTACCTTCCTTCGGAAGCGGGCCTGTCTGCGCGCTCTTACCGGTTTCCATCTTCTCCTCGTTTAAGTTCTGCTCCGTTATTTTTGTCCCATCAGCCAGTTCCTGCCCGGACGGCTCCCCGATATCGGCCAGCTCCCCTGTATCAATTGATTCCCTTGTATCAGCTGGTTCCCCTGTATCGACCGGTTCTCCTGTATCAGCCGGTTCCCCTGTATCAACCGGTTCCTCCTGCTGCCGCACAACCGTGACTTCCTGTTTTTCTGAAGGGATACCACTATCCGGCAGCGCAATTTCCACCGTCAGCTTCTGCGGCGTATAAGTCAGCAGCGCATCCTCCCAGGTAAGCACATAGTAGGGCACTTCCATTTTTTCCGCCGTCCCGCCGTTCGTTTCCGTTTCGCCTTCAGAAGCAGGAAGCGAATAAGTAAACGCTCCGGTCTGATACAGACTTCGGTAAGCATCCTCGTCCTTCCACGTGTAATACTGCGCAGCTTCTTCCAGCTTCGGAGACGCGTTGACCGTCAGCTCCAGCGTCACCATCCCGGATTCCGGATTCTGCGTCAGCGCCGCCGCGTCCGTCACCAAAACTCTTCCGATATAGACGTTTGGATCTTCCGTCGGCGCAAAACCACAATTCTGTCCGGCGTCCTGTCCGTTGATCTTCACATGATCCCGGATACTCAGATCATAATTCTGCCCTTCCTTCGAAAGTTCCGCCGTAAAATAAAATTCTGAACCGTCAAAATACGCCTCCGTCACAGTAAACAGCGGCTCCTTCCAGTCTTTGTCCGCCGTCTCCCGATCCCCGTAGACAGCTCCCGGAAGATTCTCGGCCTCCTGCGGCAGATTATCCTGGATCAATATCTCCTCCTCCGATCCTGAAAATACCCCGCTTCTGACCAGATATTCAAACAGCGCGCTTCCGCCTGCCGCTACCGCAATTCCGGCGCAGGCGAACGCTGCAGCAACAGGAATCAGAAAACGCAGTCTGCTCCATTTCCCTGTCCGCCGCGCTTTTGGGGCGGCAGAGGCAGCCTGCTCCATCTGCAGCTGCACCGCTCTGCGCACCGTCTCCCGAAAATGTTCCGGCGTCTGAGGATACGCCTCCCGCAGCTTTTCAAATTCTCCTCTCGTCTCCTCAATATTCTTTTTCAGTCTCTTTTCATCTTTCATACCTGTCCGCACCTCCTAACAGTGACTGGGTCTTTCTTTCCTTCCAAACTCCTCCGGATAATCTGCCGCCATGATTTCCCGCAGATAATTTCTTCCCCTGCTTAACCGGCTTTTGACCGTCCCTTCCGGAGCCTTCAGGATGTCCGCGATCTCCTTTACGGAATAGCCCTCCAGATAAAACAGAACCAGAGGAAGCCGATACTTCTCCTCCATCCGAAGCAGAGACTCATACAGCGCTGAATAATCTGCCTGGCCTCCAAAAGACGCGCCGTCCTCCATCCGGTTTATATCCGCATCCGCAGACCGCTTTTTCTCCCGCAGTATCCGGTAACATTCGTGAATCAGGATGCGGATCAGCCACGTTTTTGCATACTGTTCCTGCCGCAGGGCAGGCAGCTTCGCAAAACCAATGCTGACTGCTTCCCAGACCGCGTCCTCGCAGTCGCTGTCATTTTTTAAAATGCCTTTTGAGATACGGTACAGGCTGTCTGTTGACTCCAGTACCATCTCCGCAAACTCGTCCTTTGTCATGTTTCACCCTTTCTGTGTGCGCACACTTTATTGTCTTCATCTATTAGAGAAAAGAAACCTTAAGAAGGTTGCATAAATTTCTTTATACGGCTGCGCCAGCAGCTGATTTCCTGTGACACAAAAAAGCTGTTCCCGGGATTTCCATGTGTTTTGCACAGAAATCATCCGTAGAACAGTCCATAATTGCTCTGGTATTTACTTGTTTTCTGAAGCAGTTATTCTTCTTCCCCTTCTGGCTTATAGTAGCTCACCAAATACTCAGAGAAAGTTGTTGTCGGAAGCATACGGCGTTTTCGAATCATATCCGACCAGATGGTGTTACCCTCTGCTTCTGTGATAATTCCGGCGTCCATGGCTTCAATCAGAATATCCCCGGTCGTAATATGTGATATCTCATATTTCTCCACATATGGACGGATATCACGCAGATTATTGCTGGCAAGCGTTCCGCCCCTCTGTTTCGCCATAGCAATTCCGGCGGCTTCGCCTCTGCCAATAATCCTCATCCCTGCTTCGGGCGAGGTTGTCATTTGCAGGTAATCGTTGTATTCCTCAGAACCTGCTTCCATACTCTCAACAGAAAGATCCCCATTATTCTTCAACGTATCGATCCGCGCCAGAAGATGAGGAATTTTCTGAAGCTCATTATAGACTTGTGTAGGCAAAATAATTCTTCCTGCATATAACCTCGCCAGAATGCTCTCCTCACGAACCCAAAGAAAAGCGGAGAGGCAATCCGTATCAAAGAAATACTTCTCAGTCAATTGCATCTCCTCCCTGATCATCTTCATCCAGGCCGAACACAATATCATCGCGAAAAGCATCAAGTAACAGTTCATCGATCTTTCCTGAAGAGACTAAGTCTTTTTGCCGCAGCTCTTCTACCTGCTTCAGATAGTGCCCATACGTTCTTTTCTGCAATTCAACAGGTGTCGGTTTATACAATTTATCATCAAATCCGAGGTACCTTGCCGCAGACATGACTCCGGAACTGTAATCTTTAAGTTTATCAGAAGAAAGATATCCTTCCGAGACCAGTCGCCAAAACATTGCCAGATGACTCATACCAAAGTATTGCTCAAGCGCAATAACATGCTGCATAGATAGCTGGCCGCCACCAACTGCCCTCTTTATCGTTGCCCTCAAAGACTTGTATGGTGCGAGGAAGTAGGAGGCAAACTGATCCGCGCACTTCTCATTCTCACTTTTGGGATCAAGCTTTTTAGAGCAAACATCAAAGCCCGATTCATCATCGAAATACAGATGGTACAACTCATGGGCAAGTGAAAACCGCTGCCGACCATATGACATAGTCGAGTTAATCGCTATCAGTTTTATCTTATTATCCCGCACGCACATTCCGCTGATGTTTTCTCCGAGAGGATAAAACACGAGTGTAAGTCCATCGATCTGGTTTGCAAGAGAAAAAATGTCAACCGGTGAATTGGCATCTTCTCCCAGCAATTCCCTTAGTTCCTGTGCTTTTGTGCTGAGATCCAGCTTATCCAACATTTGATCCCTCCAGTACTTTCGCCATGAATCTGCTATTGATTGCAATCTTCCCTATATCGGCAATAATACGCAAATCTTCCTGGCTGACATCCTGTGCTCTAAACGCAAATTGGATCGGATGGGGCTCATCCTCCATATCCGCAAATGCAGCAAGGCTATATCCATAAAGATTCACAACTTTTTCCAACTGATCAACAGTAAGGTTTCTTTCTCCGGTTTCAACCTTTGATATGAAAGTTTGAGTTACTCCCAAATAGTCCGCAATCTGTCCCTGCCGCAGGCCTGCTTTCTCCCTCATCATTTTAAGTTTTTCATAAATTGTGGCCATGG